>JADGNT010000460.1 GCA_017883345.1 Candidatus Solibacter sp.
CGCCGCCGGCCGACCTTCCGATGCAGCCCTTCGTAAACTTCATCGCTGACGCTGATCGTGAGTTTCTTGCTCATGGTCCTGTACGTATTCTACGCCACTCTATCTCCCCTTCCGTATCTCCGCCCGCCGGATGCGGCACGCCAGGCACAGATCGATGGTCACCGTCCCATCGGCATTCTCCTCCGCCGTCGATCCGTACTGCCGCGCCTCTTCCTTCGACATCGTCTGCTGCCCCAGTTTCGCCGCGGGCGGCAGTTTCTGCCCGCAGCCATCGCAAGAGCGTCCATCCTCACGCAGCATGACCCACCCCCTTCCGCATCCAGCGTGCCGCGCCCAACACCAGCAGCAACCCCGCCACCGCGTAGACCGCCGACGTGGCGCTCAGGCACACGCCCATTCCCCACACGCCCGACGCCGACGCCATGGCCACCGGCGCCACCCCGCCGCCCAGCCATCCAATCGAATTCATCACGCCCACCGCCGTCGCCCGCCGCTCCGGCGGCACCACGTCATGCAGCGATGCCCAGATGTTGGCGTCGTACATGCCTTTGAAGAAGCCGAAGCCCATGGTGGCGAACACGAACACCGTCACGCTGAACGTCCACCCGGTGAGCAGCAGAAAGGGCACGCCCGCAAACAATCCCACCGCCTGCGTCCACATGCGCCCCCGCCCGTCCTTGCGCACCCAACCGTCGGCTACCATCCCTCCGGTGAGCACTCCCAGCACCGACGCGGCTTGCAGATACGCGGTCGCGCTGAAGCCAGCCATCGTCAAACTCATGTGGAAGGTGCGCGTCAAGTACGAAGGCAGCCACGTCAGGAACACCATGGCCACAAAGTTCGCGCCGATGAACACCGCCATCAGCGCCACCGCCATGGGATTGCGGAACACCTCCACCCACGCGCCGGAAAAGCGCAACGTTTCTTCCTCGCGAACCGCCACCGCTGGCGGCTCTTTCAGCAGAAACAGCAGCACCACCCCCAGCACCACGCCCAGCGAGCCGAATACGTAGAACCCGAGTCGCCATCCGTAGTGCTGCGCCAGATATCCCGCCACCGCCCCGCCCGTGATGGTTCCCGCGTAAACGCTGGATTGATGCCACGACATGGCCCGCGACCGCGTCTCCTTACCGTGCCACGCACTGATCAACGACATCGAGGCCGGAAAGTAGAACGCCTCCCCCAATCCCTCCAGCGCCCGAAACACCACCAGATGCCAATACCGCGTGGAGAGCGCCGTCGCCACCGTAATCAGCGACCAGAAAATCAGCCCGCCCAGAATCACGTGCTTCCGCCGGAAGCGATCGCCCACCATCCCGGCGAATGGCGCCGCCGCCGCGTACACCCACATGAACGAGGACGCGATGTACCCCAGTTGCACGTCGCTCAGGTGCATCTCCGCCTTGAGCAGCGGGAACACCGAGAAGATCGCCTGCCGATCCGCGTAATTGAACAGGCACACGAACCACAGCAGCCCCACCACCGTCCACTTGTACCGCCCGCCAGCCGCCGTGGTTGTCAATCGCGCCCCTCCGAACAGTATCGGTCAAACGCTCGCATCGCCGACTCGCTAAATGGTAAACTAAACTTAGTCTAGTTTATGAAAGTCGTCAATATCCACGCTGCCAAGACCCACCTTTCCAGCCTCTTGGAAGAAGTGGCCGCGGGCGAAGAGATCCTGATCGCCAAGGCCGGTAAGCCCATAGCCCGCCTCGTGCCTCTGGAAAAGCCGGACGTTCGGAAGACCTTCGGCATGTTGAAAGGCAAGATCTGGATGAGTGATGATTTCGATGCGCCCTTGCCGCCGGAAATCGCCGAACCCTTCGGCATGGAATGATGGACCTGCTTCTGGATACCCACGTCGCGATCTGGTGGATGGAAGGCAGTGACCGCCTCGGCTCACGATGCAAGGCTACGCTGTTTCGGCCCGGGGCACGGCTCTGGATTAGCACGGCCTCCGTATGGGAGATGGCAATCAAATCGGGGCTTGGCCGGTTGAAGTTGTCCACGCCCCTTGATGAGTGCATCCCGGACCTCTTTGCTCGAGGGGCTCTTTGTCTCCCCATCTCGCTAAACCACGCCCTCGCCGTTCGCACCCTCCCCCCGCACCACGCCGATCCGTTCGACCGCATGCTTATCGCCCAGGCGCATTGCGAAAACCTCACGCTCGTGACCGCCGATAGCCTGATCCGGGCCTACGATGTCCGTACCCTCGACGCCGCAGCGTAACCCCCCCCCTGCATTTTTCCCTTGACATCATCTCGTTTTAGTACTAATTAATTAGTATGAGACGCCGGAGCACCACCTTAACCGAGCAGGAACTGGAAATCATGAAGGTCGTCTGGGAACGCGATCACTCGACCGTTCGCGACGTCTACGAGACGTTGCTCGAACGGCGCAAGATCGCCTACACCACCGTCATGACCATGATGAAAATCCTGGAGCAGAAGAAGTACCTGAAAAAGACCCTGGCCGACCGCGCGTACGTCTACCGTCCCGCCCAACCCAAAGGGCAGGTCATCGGCGACATGGTGCGCGATTTCATCAACCGCGTTTTCAACGGCTCGGCCGAACCGCTCCTCGTCCACCTGGTCCAGGAGCACGACCTTTCCCCCGAAGAACTCGAAGAGATTGCGCGTCTGCGGAGGCCGTCATGAACCTGCAACTCGTTTGGGACAATCTGGTGGCCTACAGCATGCAAATCGGCCTGCTGGTGGGTCTGGCGGCGTTCGTTCCCGCCGCGCTGCGCCTCCGATTGCCCGCCAGCCGGCTCGCCTACTGGCACATCCTGCTGGCCGCCTGCCTGCTGCTGCCCGCCGTCCGCCCGTGGAAGCAGGCGGTCGTCACCCTATCCGCATACGTCCCCACGGCCATCACCGCGCCTGCCGCCCCGCAGCCGGCGCCGGCGCCCACCGTGCCCCCCACCGAAATCGCCCTCATCCTCCTCGGTGTGGGCACGGTCGTCCGCCTGGGATGGCTGGCCACGGGCTTCTGGCGTCTGGCCCGCCTGCGCCGCCACTCCCGCCCGCTCCGCCCCGTCTCCTCCTGGAGCGTGGAGGCCGATATCCGCATCTCCGGCGCCATCTCCAGCCCGGTGACCTTCGGCATTTTGCGCCCGGCCGTGCTGCTGCCCGCGAATTTTTCCGAACTCGACGAGTCCGTACAGGAGGCCATCCTCTGCCATGAAATCCTGCACGTGCGCCGTCGCGACTGGCTCTTCACCCTGGCCGAAGAGCTCGTCCGCAGTGTCTTCTGGTACCATCCCGCGATCTGGTGGCTGCTCGGCGAGATCGGTCTCGCCCGCGAGCAGGTAGTGGATCGCCAGGTGGTCGAGCTCACCCGGTCGCGCGACCAGTATCTCGATGCTCTGCTCGCGATCGCCGGCGCAAAACCCCGGCTCGACTTGGCCCCGGCGCCGCTTTTCTTGCGCAAGCGGCATTTGAAACAGCGAGTAGTTTCCATTATGAAAGAGGTTCGTATGTCCAAAACGAGATCTATTTCTTCGCTCGCCGCGGGGCTGGGAATCCTGGCCCTGGCGTGCTGGCTTGTTACCGCAACCTTCCCCCTGGCCGCCGCGCCTCAACTGGTTGCCGACGGTCCCGGAGTCACCGTGGATACCGGCGGCGCCGTCATGCACCGCGCCAGCATCGTCTATCCCGAGGCCGCGCGCGCCAAACGCATTCAGGGCGTGGTCACCCTGGAAGCCACCGTCGATAGCAGCGGCAACGTGGTCGATACGCGCGTCATCAGCGGCCCCATCGAACTGCGCCGCGCCGCCCAGCAATCGGTACTCAATTGGCACTTCGCTACGGACACTTCCATGAACACGCGCCAGGTGAAAGTGAACTTCGAGTTGCCCGCGCAATCCGCCGAGCCCCCCGTGGTTGTGCTACCAGTGGCGCCGACGGACGCCGCCAGCCGCGCAGCCTTTGAGGAAAAAATGAAGGAAGTGAGGGCCTCGGCCAACGGCAAACCGGTGACCGTCCGAATCGCTCCGCCTTCGCTGGAAGGCAAGCGCGTCAGCCAGATTAGTATCTTCGGGCTGAGCGACCAGGGCCGCAACGATCTGATGTCGCGGCTACCGGTTCATATGGGCGATACCCTCGCCGCCGATACGATGGACCGCGTGCGCGCCGTCGTGCGCGAGTTCGACGAGCACCTGAACGTCGGCACCGTCGCCAATTCGAGCGGGGAAGTCGCCCTGAACATCCAGATGCCGGGAAGTAGCGTGTCCGGCGGCGGCTTCATCGGCGGCACCGTCGGCTCCGGCCCCATGGGCAACATCACCGGCTCCACGCCCGCCGCTGCCGTCCCCCCGGCGGCCGACGGGACCAAACGCATCACCATTGGCGGCAACGTGCAGCAGGCTAAGCTGGTCGCGCAGCCGAAGCCGGTCTATCCTCCGCTGGCCAAGCAGGCGCGCATCTCCGGCGTGGTTCACTTGCAGGCCCTAATCGGCAAGGAAGGCAACGTGATAAACCTGGCAGTGATCAGCGGCCACCCGCTGCTCATCCCCTCCGCGCTCGAAGCCGTCCAGCAGTGGGTCTATCAAAAGACGCTCCTCAACGGCGAACCGGTGGAAGTCATGACCCAGATCGACGTCAACTACACCCTGTCCGATGGGCCCCCCATCCAGCAGTAATTGCCTTGCCCACTTGGGGCGGCCTCCCGGCCGCCCCTTCACGGCCGCGCTCCCCATCGGAGCCGCGCGCGTTAGCAAGCGGTATCCCGATAGGTGACGGAACTTTCGGAACGGTGTACCAAGGGGAAAACGCCCGACTCTCTGGCCTACGCCAGCCGCTCCGTGCCCTCATTAAGAATCGCCATGTACGCCTCATAGGCAAACAGACGGTGCCGCCGCTTCCTGGTGATCTCTCGCAGGATTCCGAGCTTCTGCATGTGGGCCACCGCTTGCGAAGCGGTCGGAAACGAGACGCCGGCTCGCTTCGCCGCCGCCTGAATCGAG
>JADGNT010000461.1 GCA_017883345.1 Candidatus Solibacter sp.
ACCACGATCGCCTGGAAGTCCGGCGCCCGCGCGCCCGCGTAGTACTCCGCCCACTGGAAAGCCGGAGCCAGCGCCGCCACGTCCGCCTTCTTCATCGGATGGTAGATCTTCTCCGGATCGCGCCGCGAGACGTTATCCAGCGACCCCTTGGCCAGTTCCGTCTCCATCCGCATCACCGTGGCGGCGTGGGCTTTGGCGGTTTCCGGCGTCCGGCCAGCCAGTTCGAACATGCGCTGCACGTGCGCCAGGTACTTCTGGCGCAGTTCCACGCTCTTGCGGTCGTCCTTCAGGTAGTAGTCGCGGTCCGGCAGGCCGATCCCGCCCTGGTCGAGTTGCGCCACGACCTTGGTGGAGTCCTTGAAGTCCTGCCCGCTAGAGAACTCGAACAGGGATGCCACCCCAATCCGGTGCAGGCGCGCGATCTCCGCCGCCAACTGCGCTTTGTCGGAGAGCTGCCGTATGCGGTCGAACTCCGCCTGGAGCGGCGCCAACCCCCGCGCGTCGATTCCTTTCTCGTCCATGCAAGCCGCGTAGTAATCCCCAATCTGGCGAGTCACGCTGTCGCGGCCGGGCTCGGGTTTGGCGGCTGTGTCCAAAATCGCGCGCAGGGCCTGCTTGTTGCGCTCATCCAGTTCCTGGAATCGCCCCCAGCGCGCCTGATCGGCGGGAATGGGATTGCGGGTCAACCAGTTGCCGCAGGCGTACTGGTAGAAATCCTGGCAAGGATTGGCGGCTTTATCGATGGCCTTGACGTCGAAACGGACCATGGAGGCGTTGGGCGCCGGAGACTGGGCGAACGTGGCGCAAGCGCACACGGAGGCGAGAAACGCGTTTTTGAGCAATCGAGAACTCCTTGATTCGATCTTACGATTTTACGTGTAGGACGAGGCGGATACCAATCCGTTTGCCAGGAGGAGCCCGACTCCTGCCGGTGAATGCGGTTAGAATAGCGTTTGATGACGCGCTCTGGAATGCTCCTCGCCTTCTGTGCCTTGGCAACGGCACAGGCGGCCGATAAGTTGGTTGGCGGCCCCTACGTGGTCAACCCGGCCGCGCGCAGCGCCACCATTGGCTGGGTGCTGGAAACCGGCGCGGTCCGCACCGGACCCGAACCCGGCGAAGCCGCCCGGCGGATTCCCGTCCTGAGCTCCGGGAAAATCTCCATGACCGGCCTGAAGGCGGGTGAGACGGTCTACTACGAAATTCCGGGCGATGCCCCCGTTGAAGAGCGGCGCGGCCACTTCAAGGTAGCCCCCACCGGACGCGCCAATTTCCAGTTCGTCGTCTTCGGCGACACCCGTACGCGCGACGACCTGCACCGCCGCATTATCCAGGCCATCAGCAAGACCGACCCCGATTTTGTCATCCACACCGGCGACCTGGTGACGGACGGTTACGATACCAGCCAATGGCCGGTGTTCTTCGACATCGAGCGCGAAATGCTCCGCAAGACGGTATTCTTCCCCGTCCTGGGCAACCACGAACGCAACAACGCCCGCTTCTACGATTTCTTCGACGTCAACACCGCCTACTATTCCTTCAACTGGGGCTCGGCCCACTTCGCGCTGGTCAACAGCGACGTCAACAACCTCTCTCCCGGCAAAGCCATCCGCGAACGCTTCTGGCAGGATCAACTCCGTTGGCTGGAGGACGACCTGTCGCAAAACCAGAAGGCCGACTTCCGTTTCGTGGTCATGCACCACCCTCCGATCACCGCCAACCAGGTGCCCAGCCACATGAGTAAGGAGACCCCCACCCTGATACCCATGTTCGAAAAGCAAAAGGTGACGGCGGTCTTCGCCGGACACGACCACAATTACCAGCACCACCTGAAGAACGGCGTGCATTACATCGTGACCGGCGGCGGCGGCGCCCCCTTGGCCGCGGTGGATCAGCCCATCCCCGGAATTACCCTGAAAGTGGAAAAAGTGGAGCACTTCATGCCGATCCGCGTCGAAGGCGGGAAGGTCCACATGCAGGCCGTCGCACTCGATGGCCACGTGATCGAGACCATCGATCTCACCGCCCCGCCACCCCCGCCCGACGCACCCGCGAAGTGACCGGATCGCCGGGAGCGGGGATCAGCCTACGATGACCACCGTGACCTGTCCCGGACCATGTACGCCGCGGACCAGAATCTGCTCGATATCGGCAGTCCGGCTCGGCCCCGTGATCAGCACCATGGAACTGGTCTGCGCCGCCGGATTCGGCAAAATCGTGAACAGTTCGTCCAGCCCGGTAAGGATGCGCTCGCGCGGGACCACCGCAATGTGCGCGGGCGGCAGCAGCGACACCAGGCGCGACTCCGCCGGGCCCGCGATCATCACCAGCGTCCCGGTATCGCTCAGCGCGTAATCCGCGCTGGTGATGCCGATATCCACCTGGGCGCACACTGCCGTGAGTTCGCCCACCTCGCGAATTCCGGTCCGCACGCCGGGCAGACGCGCGATCCCGCACTCCTCTAAATACGGCGCGTTCGACGCCACCGCCGTCTTGCCCGCGATAGCCGCCGCCACGAACTCGCACGCCGCGTCCATCGTCGGCACCCGCACGGCCTTCCCCGCCAGCGCCTCCACCCGCGACCTCATCAGCGCGATACGGTCTTCCATGGCGGCTTCCGGCACCCGCAGGCGGACCGGCGGCACGTCCGCCACTGCCTGCCCCGCGCTGCGTCCCAGCGCGGTCCGCACCTTGTGCAGGATGTTGTCGCGCGACATCAGCGATTCCTCCACATCTCGCGGAAACTCTTGGAGGGCGAAGGCGGCAGATCGCGCTCGCTCAACCACGCCTTCAGCGGGCCCACGCTCAGCGGCGCCGGCACGCTCCCGATCCACTTGCCATCGCCCGCCGGCGCCATGGAGGCCGCCATCCGCCCCGCCAACTCGTAAACCCGGGGATGCGTCATGACCCACGCGAAGATGCGGAACGCCAGCTTCTCGATGCGGTTCTGCCCTTCCCGCGCCTCGCTCTTCTTGACGTCGCTGCGCAGTTCCAGCAGCACCTTCGGGATGTCGATCTTGACCGGACACACCTCGCCGCACGCGCCGCACAGGCTGGAAGCGAACGGGAGCGCGGGCTCGTGCGATACGCCCATGAACTGCGGCGTGATGATCGCCCCGATGGGTCCCGAGTAGACCCACGGAAAACTGTGCCCGCCGATCTTGCGGTACACCGGGCAGGCGTTCAAACACGCGCCGCAGCGGATGCAGTAGAGCGATTCCCGCTTGGAGCGGTCGGGCAACAGCTTGGTACGTCCGTTATCCAGCAGTACAACGTAAAACTCTTCGGGGCCATCCACCTCGCCCACGCGGCGCGGCCCGGCCAGAAACGATGTGTACACCGAAAGCAGTTGCCCCGTGGCGCTGCGCGCCAGCAGTTTCAGAAACACCGCCAGATCCCGCGCCCGCGGAATCACCTTCTCGATCCCCGCCACGGCGATGTGGATTTTCGGCGCCGAGGTGGTGAGGCGCGCGTTGCCTTCGTTCTCGATGAGGGCCACCGCGCCGGAATCCGCGATCAGGAAGTTGGCCCCGCTGATGCCGATGTCGGCTTTCAGAAACTTCTCGCGCAGCACGCCGCGCGCGATCAGCGTCAGCTTCTCCGGCACCGTCTCGCGCGCCACGTGCAGCTCTTTGGTGAAGATATCCGCCACGTCGTAGCGCGTCTTGTGGAGCGCCGGCGCCACGATGTGATACGGCTTCTCGTGCGCCAGTTGCAGAATGTACTCGCCCAGATCGGTCTCCACCGATTCCAGGCCGTGATGCTCCAGACGCTCGTTGAGATCCACCTCTTCGGTGGTCATGGATTTCGATTTGACGATCAGCTTGGAGCCGCGGCGCTTGGCCAGGTCGAGCACGAAGTCCGAGACCTCGGTGGCGTCCTTGCAGTAGACCACCTTGCCGCCGTAGGCCTCCACGTTGCGCTCGAACTCTTCCAGATAGTGATCGAGGTTATCGATGGCGTGCTGCTTGAGCGCATGGGCCTGCGTGCGCAATTCCTGGTAATCGGGCAGGACGTTGTCCGCTGTCACCTCGATGCGCTTTTCCTTCAGCCGCCCGGTGGCCGTGTAGATGGCCAGTTGCAGGTTGGCGTCGGCCAGGGTGTCGTGGATTTTCCGATCGAATTCGACAGACATGGGGTTAGCGGCTCGCCAGAACTTCGGCCAGGTGCATGGTGCGCACGTTCAAGCCCGCGCGCGAAAGAGCGCCCTGAATCTGCATCAGGCAACTCGGGTCGAGCGACACTACGGTATGGGCGCCCGTGCCCACGATGGCTTCGATCTTGGTGCGCGCCATGGCGCCCGAAAGCTCGGCGAATTTGACCGCGAAGGTGCCGCCGAACCCGCAGCACTCTTCGGCCGGGATCATCTCGCGCAACTCCAGTCCCTTCACGTGAGCCAGCAGCCGGCGCGGCGCCGACTGGATGCCCAGCTCGCGCAGCGCGTGGCAGCCATCGTGAAACGTCACCACGTCTTCCATGCGCGCGCCCACGTCCTCCACCCCCGCGACGTCCGTGAGGAAAGTGGCGAATTCGTAGACCTTCTTCTCCATGGCGTGCACCAGGGCAAGCGTCTCGGGTTCCTTCTGGAAGAGTTCCTTGAAATGATGCGTCACCATGGCGGTGCAGGACCCGGATGGAACCACGATGGTCTGGCTGGCCTCGAATGTCTTCAGGAAATGGCGCGCCACGGTGCGCGCTTCGGCGCGGTAGCCGCTATTGTATGCAGGCTGCCCGCAACATGTCTGCTCCTCGGGAAAATCGATCCCGTAGCCCAGCCGCTCCAGCACGTCCGCCATCGCCATCCCCACCTTGGGGAAAAGCTGATCGACCATGCAGGTGACGAACAGCGAAACCCGGTTGCCCATGTAGACTCAAATTGTAACAGGTGGGGAAGACCGGGGACAGACAGGACTGGCAGACAGGACTGGCAGCGGGCCAACCCGGGGACAGACAGGACTGGCAG
>JADGNT010000462.1 GCA_017883345.1 Candidatus Solibacter sp.
GGCCGCCGCTGGCGGTGAAGCTGTAAGTCAGCGGCCGGTTGTCAGGGCTCTGGCCGATGGCGGTGATGGTCGAAGGCCCACCCGAACTGACCATACTCGGGTTGGCGCTGCAGGTGATGGTCGGTGGCTGGAGCGTGGCTGCGGGCGGCGGGATGGCGGAGCTTTCTTCCATTTCGACGAGGTCGCCGACGTTGATGTGCTCCAGGGACATGGTGATCATGGCGGTGGCGCTGGTGGGAGTGACGCTGAGCACGATCATCTCGCCGAGCGCGCGCCTGGGCAGTTCCGCGTACTTGCCGGCCGTGACCAAGGGCGGGTGTTTCATCGTGTCTTCGGTTTGCTGGGTCTTGTAGGCCAGTGCCTCGGTCTGGTCCTGCCTCTTGGGATCGTAACCGCGGACGGCGCGGAAGTAATCGCCGACCTTCACGCCCTGGCTGGAGCCGACATTGAGATAAGCCTTGTGCCCGGCAGCCAAAATTACGTCGAATTCCTTCGCCATCACGATGCGGCCATTGACAGTGCCGGGGCTGCTGGGGAAGCGCTCAAAGACGGTATTGCGATAAGGGACGGGCTGCTTCTCCAGGAACGGGACGACAAGATCGCCAGCGACCATGGTGGTGCAACTGAATTCGACCAGCGCAATGGCAGTCTTGCCGCGCATCGCGGTGACGTGCACGCGTCCGAGCTCCTGGTAGGGCTGGCCGACGGCGGCGACCGTCGCGGCCTGGCCGAAGTAGGCCGGGTTGCGGTTGGGATCGCGCAGTTCGCGAATGATGCTATAGCGCTCGCCCTCCGCGTAACCACTGCCCTCGAGGAAGACCGTGTCGCCGTTGGCGAACTGGGTGGCGGACGGCGCCTCGGCGCCCGCGATCAGATAGTTGCCGTGGTTGTAATTCTCCTTGCTGATGAACCCGGCGCAATTCAAGTCCGTATACGTGGGCGCGGCCGAGCGCTCAGCCAGGTTGGAAATCCGTTGGGCCGGAGTAGCGAGGGCAGGTTGCTCCTGCGCAACTGCAACCACGGTAAGAACCAGGAACAACAGGCAAAGGCGTTTCATGCTTCCTCCTCGGAAAGTTCCTCCGCATGGCGGACTTCCCGAAAACACGGGCCCAAACTGGAGGCAGACCTGCCCCAGCGTAATTGTGCGGCTTGAAAGCTAGCAAAGCTGGGGCCGTTATTCAAGCATCGGCTAGTAACCCAACCGGTACCGGGTGCCAAAATGCACAAGGAGAGGGGGTAAAAGCGTGGTTGCATCCAATATGGTGCATCTGTAAGATGCAGACGCCTTTTGCTTTCAATGAGTCCGACGGCATTCATCTACGCGGCGCGACCGCTGCCATTGCGGCTGCCACGGATTTGTGTCGCCGTGGTAGGGTCGTCAGGCTCCGAACTGGTCGACAAGGCCGAGAATCTGGGGCGCGATAACCCCTTTATCGAGTTCAGGTTAGACTACGTCAAGAACCCAACGCAGGCGCTTCCGGCACTGAAGAAATTCTTCAGCTACCACCCTGAAGTGGTGGCCATCGCGACCTGCCGGCGGGCCAATAACGGCGGAAAGTTCAAGGGGTCGGTGGCGGCGCAGGTCGAGGTGCTGGTCAAGGCGTCGGCGAGCGGATGCCAACTGATTGATATCGAATTGGAAAGCGCATCGGCGATGAAGCCGGCGGAGCTGGAAAAGTTGCGTTCCAAGGCCGGGCTCGTTCTTTCGTACCACGACTTTCGTGCGACGAAGAAGGTGGACGAGACCTTCCACAAGATGAAGGGCTACCCGGCGGATTTTTATAAGCTCGTCACCACCGCGACCAGCCTGCACGACAACGTGATCATGATGAAGTTCCTGGAGCGGGCCAGCCACGACCACTCGATCGTCGGACTGTGCATGGGCGAGCAGGGAGTGATCAGCCGCGTGCTCGGACTGCGCGCGGGAAGCGCGTTCACGTTTGCGGCGGCCACGGTGGGGGAAGAAACAGGGCCGGGACAGATTGCGGCCAAGACGCTGCGCGACGTGTATCGGATCGAGCAGGTGGACGCGGCCACCAAGGTGTACGGCGTGGCGGGCGATCCGGTGTCGCAATCATTATCGCCGGCCATGATGAACGCGGCGTTCCGGCGAGAGAACGTCAACGCGGTTTTCCTGGCGCTGCACGCCAAGACGATCGGCGACCTGCTGGCGTGCGTGCGCGAAATCCCGATCCAGGGCATGAGCGTCACCATGCCGTACAAGGAAGAGATCATTAAGCACCTGGACAACTACGATCCGCTGACGCAGAAAACCGGCGCGTGCAACACCGTGGTGCGCGGCGCGGACGGCAGATTGTTTGGGTTCAACACCGACGTGGCGGGCGTAGTGCGTCCGCTGGAGCAGCGGACCGCGCTCCAGGGAACGAAGGTGGTGGTGCTGGGCGCCGGAGGAGCGGCGCGCGCCGCCGTGTTCGGCCTGAAGGAACGCGGCGCCGAAGTCTACATCCTGAACCGCACGCCGGCGGCGGCACAGAAGCTGGCGCGCCAGGCGAAGGCGAAGAGCATCAAGCGCGCGGACCTGAAAAAGATCAAGCCGGATGTCATCATCAACGCCACGTCGGTGGGGATGGATGGGTCCAAGACGTCGCCGCTGGGCGAGAAAGAAATCGACGCCAAGTATGTGATGGACATGGTGTACCAGACGGAAACGCGCTTTGTGAAGCTGGCCCGGGCGAGGGGCGCTGCCCTGGTTCCGGGATACGAAATGTTCGTGCAGCAGGGGGCGCGGCAATTCGAGATCTGGACGGGAAAGCCGGCGCCGGAGTCGGATATGCAGAACGAGGTGCTGGCGGCGCTGGAGCGGAACTCCCAGAACGGCAGAAGTTTGCGCAAGGAAACTGCCGAAAAGTAACACACTTCGGTACACTCCAAATCGGAACTTCCAGGGGCAAAACCGCGTAGTAACGCTTGACAGCATCGGTTTGTCCGGCGATGCTAGTGCCATCCCGGAGGCCCTATGACGACACCAGCCCAGCGCGAACAGCGCGCAACCCGGCGGTTTTCGCTGAAATTACCGGTGACGGTAAAGTTCAACGAAGCCGGCGTGGAGAAAACCGCGCACACGCGCGACGTCAGCGCACGCGGTATCTGCTTTTATATGGATTCGACGGTCACCGAAGGGTCGGAGATCGACTTCACCCTGACCTTGCCTCCGGAGATCACGCTCACCGAAAGCATCCGCGTCCACTGCAAGGGGAAAGTGGTGCGCGTCGAGCCCCAGCTTGCCGGCGGACGCGTGGGCATCGCCGCCGTGATCGAGAGATACGAATTTTTGGCTGAGCCGTAAGAAGTTTCAGTTTCGAGTTTCAAAAGGCCGCTCTGAGGAGCGGCCTTTTGCTTGGGATCGGGAATTGGCGTGGGACCGGCTGAGGGAAGCCGTTTCCACATGAGATAACATGCACACATGCGTCATGCGTTCATGGTCGCCGTGCTGCTGGCGGTTGCGTCGAAGGCGATGGGGCAGAGTCCGGTGGGGCAGATTTTCGCGTCGGATGCGACGGTGAAGGGGTCGGTAGAGCTGGCGGCGGGCGGGGCGCGGGTGATGAGCGGATCGTGGGTGTCGGCGGGCGAGAGCACGGCGCTACTGAAACTGGACCGCGGCGGCGAAGTGCGCGTGTGCCCGCGTACCACTTTGTCGGTGGCGACCTCGCAAAGCGGACGCGACATGATGTTGGGCATCAGCGTGGGCGGGATCGAGACCCACTACACGGTGTCGGCGGCGGCGGACTCAATCGTCACGCCGGATTTCCGCATCCTGTTGGCTGGACCGGGAAGATTCGATTTTGCGATCGAAGCGGGGAAGAGCGGCGACACGTGCGTGCGCGCGCTGGCGAATAATGCGTCGTCGCTGATTGTCTCGGAACTGATGGGCGATGCCACCTACCAGGTGAAGCCGGACGAGCAGGTGGTGTTTCACAACGGACGACTGGCAACCGCCGAGCATGCGAACGTGAATTGCGGATGCGTGGCGCCGGCGCCGGTGATGAGAGCAGCGGAGACTCCACCGGTGATCCCCGAGGCTGCGCCCGCGCCCGCTCCGAAAGCCGAAAGCCGAGAACCGAAAGCCGAGCTTCCGGCACACGTGGAAGTGGACGCGCCATTCGTTTTTCATGCGGACGAACCGGGCCCTTCGCCGCTGGAGGGAGCGGTTACGCTGCATGTGGCGCACAAACCGCTGCAACTGGTTGTCCTGGGTCCCCCGGTCGCGGACGAGGCGGAGCGCGCCAATGTGCGTCAGCCTGGCGTTGAAAAAGCGGCCAATAAAGCGAAGGAGAGCCGCTTTTTTGGGCGGGTAAAGGCTTTTTTTGCAGCGCTTTTTCGCTAGATGACCACTTTCCGGGAATGGCACCCAGCGGTAGCAGGGCTAAATTGTTGACAACTATTGTGAAACCTTTTGGTGGGGAATCAGGTCTATACTCTAGAGAGAACTCTTATGGCCGCACCAGCCGTAAAGCCCGCTTTTGCGCTGCAGAATTCCGCCGCTCACGACTTCATGCCGGCGTTGTTCGGGCTTGAGTACACGACGTATGGCACGAAGCGCGAGACGTTCCTCGTCTCGTTCCTGCTGCACATGGTGCTGGCGGCCGGATTGCTCCTCTCCAGCACATTCGTTTACTCGCACCGCAACGAGATCAAAGCGAGGATTAGCGGGGCGGTGACCGATATCAGTCCGTACATCCTGCCCCCGTCGGCAGACAAGGCGGGCGGCGGCGGTGGCGGCGGCGATCGCGACAAATTACAGGCATCGAAGGGCAATCTGCCCAAGCTGTCGAACCAGCAGTTCACGCCGCCAATGGTGGTGGTACGCAACCAAGATCCAAAACTGCCGATGGAGCCAACGGTAGTCGTCCCGCCGCAGATTCCTCTGCCGACGGGCGGACAGTTGGGCGATCCGCTGTCGGGAATCGTAGGCCCGCCGTCGAACGGCACGGGTAGCGGCGGA
>JADGNT010000023.1 GCA_017883345.1 Candidatus Solibacter sp.
ACCAATCGAACCGCCGTATACGGACCCGTACGTACGGTGGTGTGGGAGGGGCGGAGGAGCGATCCTCCCCCCTATCCCGATCTGAGAGTCTGCGCCACGCCGGTGGCTGAGAAGTTACTTTTGCGTGGTTCCTTACTGGCCGCCGCGTCCGCGTCCGCCTGTCTGTTGCACCTGCGTGCCGCCGCGGCCGGCCGCCGGCGGGGTCTTATCCGCCGCCTGCTTTTCGCGATTGATCTCCCACATATCGATGCTCTGGTCGTAGTCGCCCAGCAGGTGCCTGGCGAAGTAGTCCGCGCGCAGCCAGGTCACGTATTCGCCCGCCGTCGTATACCCGTGCCGCTGTCCGGGCAGCACCATCATGTCGAAGCGCTTGTTCGCCTTGATCAGCGCGTCGGCCAGGCGGTAGGTATTGCTCGGGTGGACGTTGTTATCGATATCGCCGGTGATCAGCATCAAATGCCCCTTCAGGTTTTTGGCGATCTCGCTGTTCTTTTCGATGGTGTACTCGAACGTAACCTTCCCGTCCTTGTCCACCACTTCCTTGACGCCGTGGTGCTTCTCGCTCCACGTGTTGTTGTAGATGTTGTTCTCGTGGTTGCCGCTTTCGCTCCACCCCACCTTGAAGAAGTCGGGATAGATCAACAGCGCCGCCGCCGTCATGAAGCCGCCGCCGGAGTGCCCCCACATGCCCACCCGGTCGATATCGATCCACGGATCGCGCGCCGCCAACTGTTCGATGGCCGTCTTCTTGTCCGCCAGACCGTAATCGCGCAGATTGCCGTAGCCGAAGGTGTGATACCACTTGGAGCGGTGCGGATTCCCGCCGCGATTGCCAATCTCGATCATGATGAACCCGAAGTTCGCCATGAACATCTGGTTGCTCGCCTTGGTGAACGTCTTGGTCACGCTCTCCTGCTGCGGTCCGGGATACACGTACTCGATAATCGGGTATTTCTTCGCAGGGTCGAAATCGAACGGTTTGTACATCACGCCATACAGGTCGGTGATGCCGTCGTCCGCCTTCACCTTGAACGGTTCGGGGAACCTGTACCCGGCCTGCATCGCCGCGCTCAGGTCCACGGTTTCGAGCGGCATCGCGTTCGCCCAGTTGGCGTCGAGCAGTATGCTCTTCGGCGCCGAATTGACCTTCGAAAAGGTGTCGATGAAATACCGCCCGGAGTCGCTCATGTTCACCGCGTGCGACGCTTCCCCCGGGTCCAGCACCTTCATCCCGCCGCCATCCAGCTTGGCGCGATAGAAGTGCATGAAGTAGGGGTCTTCGCCGTCCTCGCGCCCGCTGGCCGTCAGGAAGATCTCGCGGCCCTTCTCGTCGATGTTCGAAATGTCTTCCGCCACGAACTCGCCGTGGGTGATCTGGTTCTTCAACGTGCCGTCCGCGCCGTACAGGTAATAATGCCCCCACCCGTCGCGTTCGCTCCAGAACACCAACTCCGCGCCGTTATTGACCACCTTGAGGGGCTTGCTCTCGATGTAGACGTTCATGCGCTCCTGGATCAGCGCCTTCACCTCGCCGGTGGTGGTATCGGCCACGCAGACATCCAGCCGCTTCATGTCGCGGCTCAAGCGGTTGAAGTAGAGCTTGTCGCTCCCGGACGCGATCCACAGCGGTTCGGTCTTCTCGTGCTCGCGCTGCCGCGCCAGAGGACGGTCCACCTCGATCTGCATGGTCTGATCCTTGAACGCGTCCCCCTTGGCCAGCACTTTGGCCTTGGAGGCCACGTCGAAAATCTCCAGTTGGGATTGCGGCGTGTTGGCCTCGCCCGGCATGGCGTAGCTGTAGGTTTCTAGCGACGGCCGGGGATTGGCCAGCGCGTTGATCACCCAGAGCTTGGGAATCTTGCGCGAGTCGCGGCGCACTAGCGCGAACTTGCTGGAATCGCGCGACCACGCGATGTTCCCCGCCGACTGGCGGGCGCGGGCATTGTCCTGTCCCTGGCCTTCCTGCCCCTGCTGGTTCTCGTTCTGCTGCTGCTGTTGCTGATCCTGTTGCTGCTGCTGCTGATCGCCGCCCGCCCCGCCGCGTCCGCCGTAGCCGAAGTCTTCCACCCCATCGGTGGAGAGTTGCGTCTCCTTGATGGAAGTGTCGTTGGCGTTCTTCACCGCCTTAGCATAGTTTTCGGCGTCCATCATGTAGAGGTTGTGATTGCGCGCGAAGAGCACGGTTTTGTCGTCGGGCGAAATCGAAGCCCAGGCCGGCTTGCGCTTGGGCGCTTCATCGAGCAGCGCCAGTTTGCCCGTGGCCAGTTCGTACTCGAAGGCGAGCTGCTTCTGATTGCGTCCCGGAGGCGGCGCGAAGTTGCCGCCGCCGCGCCCGCCCAACTGCTGTTGCGGTTGGTCGCCCGCGTCCTCCGCGTCATCCTGCTGTCGATTGGCGGCGTTATCGGTGGCCGCCGCGGTCCCGGTGGTCTTTTTCTCGCCCGGAATCACCGCGTCCCGCGGCACATTGACCTCGAACTGGATCGACCCCTCGTTCTTGACGAAGCGGATCGCCGTGATCGGCAGATGCTGCGAGTCGTAAGGCAGCCCGGTCGCGGTGGTCAGCGATGCCGCTAGTTTGGCCGGGTCGAACACCATGGACTTGGTCTTCTTCGCCGGGTCCACGATGTAGAACTTGCGTCCGCTGGAATTCTCGAAGCTGTACCAGAAGCGGTCGCCCGAATCCATCCAATGGGGTGCGACCGCGGTATCGAAGATGATTTTGCCGGCCTTGGCCGGCGTCCACCGCGCCGCCAGTTCGTAATTCGCCTTGACGGGCTTGGCCGGCACCGCGTCGGCGCCAACTCCCGGAATGGAAGTGGCGATCAGCGCGAGCAGGCTGCCCGCGGCTATGGCATAGCGCAATCTGTTCTGCATTTGGTTCGACTCCTGTTTGGGACTGGCTTGCACCAATATATCCCACGGTCACTGACCCTGGCGCCTGCTTGCGCCGCGCGTTAGGCTGTTAGGCATCATATGCGACGCGCCTTCTACCTGACCTTTGCAATCGCGCTTGCTTGCGCGTGGGCCCAGGCTCCGCAGCCCGATCTGGCCAAGCAACCGACGTTGTACGTCGTCGGCTACGCTCACCTCGATACCCAGTGGCGCTGGGAGTACCCCACCACCATCGGCCAATACATCAAGAACACGATGCGGTTCAATTTCGACTTATTCGAAAAGTATCCGCACTACGTCTTCAACTTCAGCGGGGCCAATCGCTACCGCATGATGAAGGAATACTTTCCGGCCGATTACGCCAAGGTGAAGCAGTATGTCGCCAGCGGCCGCTGGTTTCCGGCCGGATCGGCATGGGAAGAGAGCGACGTCAATTCGCCCAACGCCGAAAGCGTAATCCGTCAGATCCTCTACGGCAAGCAGTTCTTCCGCGCCGAATTCGGCAAGACCAGCGCCGAGTACATGCTGCCCGACTGCTTCGGCTTCCCGGCATCGCTGCCCAGCATTCTGGCGCATAGCGGGATCAAGGGATTCTCGACCCAGAAGCTTTCCGCCGCATGGCAGCCCGCGCCACACGTAGGCGGCCCCGATTCCCCGGAGAAGACCCCCGACGGCATTCCGTTCAACGTCGGCATCTGGGAAGGCACCGACGGCACGAGCGTGATCGCCGCGCTCAACCCGGGCAGCTACAGCGGCAGCGTCACCGGCGATCTCAGCAAGAGCCCCGCGCCACCACCGGCGCCCGACCCCAACGCGCAACCGGGTCGCGGCGGCCGCGGTCCGCGCGAAGAGGATTGGGTCAAGCGTATCCAGATTGATGGCTCTCTCACCGGCGTCTACGCCGACTATCATTACTACGGCACGGGCGACGTCGGCGGTTCTCCCACGGAGGCTTCCGTCAAGTTGATGGAGGCCATCGTGACCAAAAGTAAGACCGTGATCCCGGCCGGACGCGGCGGATTCGGACGCGGCGGTGCAGCGCCGCAGCCCGCTCCACCCCCCGGTCCCGAAGTGCAGGTAGGCGATGGCCCCGTCAAGGTGATTTCGGCCAGTGCGGAGCAGATGTTCCTCGACATTCTGCCCGCGCAGACCGCAAAATTCCCGCGTTATAAAGGCGACCTGGAACTCATCAACCACTCCGCCGGCTCGATCACTTCGGAAACCTACATGAAGCGCTGGAACCGCCGTAATGAAGTGCTGGCCGACGCTGCCGAGAAGGCCTCGGTGTCCGCCGACCTGCTGGGTGGCCGGGTGTATCCACGCCAGCGCCTCAACGACGCCTGGGGCCTCCTGCTCGGCGGGCAATTCCACGACATCATTCCCGGCACCTCGACTCCCAAGGCTTACGGGTTCGCCTGGAACGATCAGGTGGTGGCGGCCAACCAGTTCTCCAGCGTTCTGACCAGCGCCACCGCAGCCGTGGCCGCGGGCATGAATACCGAAGCTCGCGGGCGCGCCATCGTGGTGTATAACGCGCTGAACATCGCGCGTGAGGACGTGGTGGAGGCCGCCGTCAGTTTTCCCGGCGGCATGCCGAAGGCCGTGCGCGTGACGGGTCCGGATGGCAAGGATGTTCCCGCGCAGGTGAGCGGCGGCAAGGTTCTGTTCCTGGCCAAGGCGCCCTCGGTGGGCTACGCCGTCTATGATGTGCAGGCCGCCGCCGACCCCGCCGTGGGCACCGCCTCGCCGGCAACCAGCAGCCTCAAGGTCTCGGAAAACTCTCTGGAGAACGCGCGCTACACCGTAAAGCTGGATGCGCAGGGCGACGTCTCCAGCATCTTCGATAAGGCCGTCAAAAAGGAACTGCTCTCCGCGCCGGTGCGCCTGGCAATCAAGACGGACAACCCGCGCAACTGGCCCGCCTGGAATATGGATTTCGACCAGGAAACGGCGCCGCCGCGCGCCTTCGTCTCCGGCCCCGCCCAAGTGCGCGTTCTCGAAAATGGTCCGGTGCGCGTGGCCCTCGAAGTGGCGCGCGAAACCGAGGGTTCGAAGTTCGTCGAGACCATCCGGCTCTCGGCGGGCGATGCCGGCAACCGCGTGGAGTTCGCCAACGCAATCGACTGGAACACGAAAGAGTCGAACCTCAAGGCCACCTTCCCGTTGAGCGCCGCCAATGAGAACGCCACCTACAATTGGGACATCGGCACCATCCAGCGGCCCACCGAAAACGAGCGCCAGTTCGAAGTGGCTTCGCATCAGTGGATCGATCTGACGGACAAAGCCGGCGGCTACGGGGTCACCGTGCTGACCGACTGCAAATACGGTTCCGACAAACCCGACGACAAAACGCTGCGCCTGACCCTGGTGCGCACGCCTGGAACGCGCGGTGGCTACCCCGACCAGGGCACGCAGGATCTGGGCCATCACGAGTTCGTGTACGGGTTGGCGGGGCACGCCGGCGATTGGCGCCAGGGGCAGACCGATTGGCAGGCCTACCGGCTCAACCAGCCGTTGATGGCCTTCGAGAGCCCGAAACATGCGGGCCCTCTCGGCAAGCAGTATGGACTGCTCAGCATCAACAATCCGCGCATCCGCGTGCTGGCCGTCAAGAAGGCCGAGCAAAGCGAGGAAGTAGTAGTGCGCATGGTGGAAATCGACGGCCAGGCGGCATCCAACGTCGGCGTGAAATTCGCCACGCCGGTGACGGCGGCGAGAGAGATCAACGGCGCCGAGGAACCGGTGGGCGCGGCGGTGGTCCGCGGGGCCTCGCTGGTAACATCGTTCGCCGCTTATCAGCCGCGGACCTTCGCGGTCAAACTCGCCGCGCCCGCCACCCGCGTGCGCGGCGTACGTTCCACGCCGATCACGCTGACCTACGACCGCGCGGTGGCGAGCAACGACGAGACCAAATCCGCCGGCGGCTTCGATGCCGACGGCCGGACCCTGCCGGCTGAGATGCTGCCCGCCGACCTGACCTTCAGCGGCGTGCAGTTCCGCCTGGCCGCGGCGAAGACCGGTACGCCGAACGCGGTCACTGCCCGGGGGCAAAGCGTGGCGCTGCCCGCCGGCAAGTTCGATCGCGTGTACGTGCTGGCGGCATCGGCCGACGGAGATCAGAAGGCGGCATTCCAGGTGGGCGGCACGCCGGTTGAAGTGAATGTGCAGAACTGGGGCGGCTTCATCGGCCAGTGGGACAGCCGCATCTGGAAGTCGAAGGAAGTCCCCGTGGGCGGCGGTGGTCGCGGCGCGGCGGCTCCCGCCAACGCTCCGCAACGCACCCGGGTGGACGAATACGCGGAGATGACGGGAATCCAGCCGGGCTACCTCAAGCCGGCGCCGGTAGCGTGGTTCGCGTCGCACCGCCATGCCGCCGACGGGTCCAACGAGCCCTACGCATTCTGCTACCTCTTCGCCTATGCCTTCGACGTTCCGTCCGGCGCGAAGACGCTGACTTTGCCGAACAACGACAAGATTCGCATCCTGGCGATCACGGCGGCGGAAGAGGGCGCGGCGGTGACCGCGGCTTCCACGCTATTCGACACCCTGCGTTAATTAGTGGGGTGGGTGCGCGACGTGGAAGTGACGCGGATTCGGACAATGCCGCTCACTTTGGACCCCGGCGACCATCCTGCACAGATTGTTGGGCGCCCAATCCCGTCTGCCGGGTGCCCTCTGGTCCGCTTTTCAGCCGGCGCTTGCTGGGAGCGAAGACGTCGCGTTCCGTGAGAGGCGACTTGGGCCGGCGTCGCCGCTTACCGATCCACGCCCGCAGTCGGCGCACGCTCTCCAGATCGTCGTATCCAGAGATCTTCAGGCTTGAGGCACTTCGAGACGGCGACGATACTGCGGAACGCCATAAACGGTCGCAAGCGTTTTTGCGCATTCATGGCCAGCTTTCCCGAAAACGGTTCAGCACCCGATGATCAGCCCCACCAGGTCTCGCCCGGCGCGAGGTGCGCCTTGGCGACGTCCGGATTGAGCTCGATGCCGTACCCCGGCTTATCCTGAATGGTGAAGTAGCCGTTCTCCCAGAACGCTCCTTCGCGGACCACGAGATCGGGCCACCAAGGCACCCAGTTGGCCAATTCGTGAATCCGGAACTCGCGCATGGCCGCGGCGGCGTGGCAGGAGGCAATGGTGCCCACCGGACTGGCGGGATTGTGGCACGCAGTCCAGATGTAGTAGAGGTCCGCGAGGTCGGAGATTTTCTTCGACTCCAGCAGGCCGCCGGATTTCGGCACGTCGATCTGCACGCCGGAGCAAGCCTGCATCTCGATCAGCTTGCGGAAGCCCTGCCGCCCATAAAGATTCTCGCCGGTGCAGACCGGTATACCGATGGAGTGGGTAACCCTCGCCATGGCTTCGATGTTATCCGGCGGAACCGGGTCTTCCAGCCACATGGGCCTCACCGGCTCCAGTTCGCGGGCCAGGCGGATAACATCCTGGGTATCGTAGCGCCAGTGGCACTCGATGGCGAAATCCGCGTCCGGCCCCAGGGATTCGCGCACCGTTTCCATTCCCTTGACGATGCGCCGGTAGTCCCGATTGGTGAGTCCGCGTCCGTAGGGGTCGTGGCCCGGCTCGCGGAAGCCCGGGTCGGCCCTGACGGGCACGCCATCGCCCTGGAACTTGAATGCGGTCCAGCCCCACTTTTCGGCGCGCGCCGAGTCGCAAAGCGCGCGCCAGGCGGCCGGATCTTCCACATTGGCGACGGACTGCAGCGTACGGTAGAAGCGCACGCGGTCGCGAAAACGGCCGCCCAACAGATTGCACACCGGGGTTTCGAGAATGCGTCCACAAAGATCCCACAGAGCGATTTCAATTCCACTGGCGGCGGTGACGGTGACGCCCGCAATCGCGCCCGCCCCGGCGCTCTGCATCAGCATCTTGGTATAGAGCTTATCGACGTTGAGCGGATCTTCGCCCACGATGATGGGGGCCAGTTTGTTGAGGACCAGGTCCTTCACGCCCCAACCCCAGTAGGCTTCGCCGATGCCGTAAAGGCCGGAATCGGTTTCAATCTTGATCAGGTTCCAGTCCCAGGTGCCGCGCACGATCATGCACTTGACGCCGGTGATTTTCACCTTCTTCCGCATGGCAGCGGCGGCGCGTTGATAGGGGCTGGCAAAGGCGGACCCGATGCCAACGGCGCCGGCGCAAGCGGCGGCGAGAAACTCACGACGGCCGATCCAGGAGCGCGATTTCATTTCAGCCTCTTATTGTTTGATTACCGTGCCATCCATGCGGCGGATCTCGCCCCAACCGCCATTCAGGCCGTTAGCCGGATTGCCGAACGGCGCCTTGGCGGCTGCCTTCTCATCGATCTCGATCCCCCAACCGGGCTTATCGCTGGCCCATAAGTAGCCGTCCTTCATCTCCGGGCAGCCCTGGAATATCTCCTGGGTCCGTTGGTTGAAGGCGGAGTATTCCTGGATGCCGAAGTTATAACTCACCAGGTCCAGAGTTACATTCGCCATGTGTCCGATGGGAGATACGTCGCCGGGGCCGTGCCACGCAGTCTTCACGCCGTAGATCTCGCCCAGGATGGCGATCTTCCGGGCCGGGGTGAAACCGCCGGCTTGGGAGACGTGTACGCGGATGTAATCGATCAGCCGCTCCCCCATCAGAGTGGTCCATTCGTGCGGGCTATTGAAGAGTTCGCCCATGGCGATGGGGGTGGCGCACTGCTGCCGGATCTGGCGGAAGTAAGGCAGGTCTTCCGGCGAGAGCGGGTCCTCCATAAAGAACAGCTTGAACTTCTCGGCGTCCTTGCAGAACTGCACGGCCTGATTCGGCGAAACCCGCTCATGCACGTCGTGCAGCAGTTCGACTTCGTCGCCCAGTTCCTTGCGGCAAACCTCAAACAGCTTGAGCGCGCGGCGGGTGTACACGGCGGGCTCGAATACCGGCTTGGAGTGCAGCGCCTTCACGGTGGCCGTGCCGCGCGAACTGCCGTAGCCGGCCATGCCGGGAACGCCGATCTGCACGCGCACGTGGCGGAATCCCTGCGCCATGAAGCGGCGCGCGGATTCCACCACGTTGGGGAAATCCGCGCCGTCGGCGTGGGCATAACAATCGGCGGCTTCGCGGCATTTTCCGCCCGCAAGCTGGTAAACCGGCATGCCTGCCTGACGGCCCTTGATGTCCCAGAGGGCCTGATCCACACCGCTGATCGCGTTGTTCAGAACCGGGCCGTTCTTCCAGTACGAGCTGTCGTAACAGGACTGCCAGATGTCTTCGATCCGGTCCGTCGTCTTGCCGAGCAGGAACGGCTTGAGGTACCGCTCCACGGCGGGCTTGACGAGGTCGGCGCGTTGCGTGAAGGTGGCGCAACCGTACCCGTAGAGGCCGTCCTGGTCGGTAGAGATCTTGACCACCGTGAGCCGCACGCCGGCAGGCTGGCATTCAATTACGCTGACATCCTTGATCTTCGGGATGGGCATGGCGCGCGTGGCGCGGGCGGCTTGTTCCTGCGCCATCGCTTCGCGTGGGCTGGCCAGGCCGAGCAGTCCGGCGGCGCCGATCGACCCCAAAAAGTTCCTACGTTGGATTGACATGTTCCCTCACGAATGTTTTGGATTGCAGACTACGTCCGATGGAGTTTGTATCACTACGTGGGGCCGATTGCAACGGGTGCTTAACCGTTTTGGCGCACACGACGGGGCGTATCCTGCCCGGCAACACGCTCCTGACCCAGGGTAAGCGCGCTTACCGGCGCAAGCGGCGGGTTGCCAACGCGCCCCACGATGGGGGGAGCGGTGTGAGGAGCGAAGCCATAGCTGGGGCGCTGGTGGGCTTGAGGGGAGGCGGGGGCGGCGGCGCGGTGTTTTCCACTGCCGCCACATAGCCGCCCGGAGTCGCAACCGGACCCAGCGGGTCAAGCCGATCGGCACCGCGGGCGTTTCGCGGAATCCGAAATAGCTGCGCCAGCCCCGCATATACGGTGCCAGTTCCCCCATCGTCGTCTTCATGCTGACGCCTTTTGCCCGTCCCGTGATCTCCCGGATTCGTTGCTTAAACCGATCCACGGCCTTCGGCGCTATGACACGCTTGACCTCCGGACCGGCCGTAAAGCTGAACCCGAGAAACTTCCGCTCCCGCGGTCGTGCCACCGGGGTACCCGTGCTGTTCGGGTCCTTGGCCTCATTCACCTTGAGCTTGAGCTTTTGCGTGATGAATCGCGTAATGCTATCCATCACCCGTTGCCCCGCCCGCTCGCTGCGAACGTCGATATTACAGCCGTCCGCGTATCGAACCAAGCCATGGCCCCGGCGCCCCAACTCCCGGTCGAATTCGTCGAGCACGAGGTTACTGGGTTGATATACAGATCGGCGCCGCGCAGATTGGTGTCGCTGCCGATAAAGCTGAGCACCCTCCGAAACGCGTCGGGACGTTCCCACGCGGCGGTGAATGCCGCCGGCGCGCCAGAGCTGGAACCGGCCAGCGCCCGGTCGTTGGGGTCGGCCGACAACTGGTACTGATTGGCAACCTCCGGCAGAATTTCCTCCGTCAGGAAGCGCGCGTAGCGGTCTCCCAGACCATCGTATTCATAGCCGCGGTTGAAGCGCGCCATTCGAGTGGGCGCGGCGGCGGGGCGCACGCCTGGGTCGATGAAGATGCCGATGGTGACCGGCATGGCGCGCTGCGCGATCGGGTTGTCGAAGACGATCGGCGCGCGCCACGCGCCAGTGTCGGAGATGAAGCCGCCGCCGTCCTGAAAGATCGTCACGCCGGCGGGCTTGGCCGCGTCGTACTGCGCGGGAACGTATACCCAGTAATCGCGCGTGGCGCCGGGGAAGATCTTGGAAGTGGCCCAGGTGTATTTGGTGACCTTGGCCTGCGGCACGTCCGGTCGCCGTTGCGAATCGGGGCCGAGAGTGTACGGCTGCGCACAAAGAACCGCCGGAATGAGGAAGGCGAGGAGTTTCATTCCCAGCAATAGTACACCAAACACCATGGGCATTGACTTGCACCGCGGAATGCCGCAGGATTGACACAACCAGGAGGCAAAGATGGACAGATTGGTGATCAGAAGCAAGGAGCATCAGCAGGAGCTATCCGGGATTGGCGCGCGGGAAAGCGAAATGGACGTCAAGGATACCATCGGACAGCGGATCGACAGCAAGGGGACCAAAGTGGAAGACCTCGCGGGAACCGGCGAGGGGGATTCGCCCGGCGGGTAGGTAGGACAGGCCTCCTGGCCTGTCCCGCGACAGGCCAGGAGGCCTGTCCTACTAATACAACAGATACCGCGCGCGCATCTCGGCAAACGTGCCCACCGCGTCCTGGAACGATTCCTGGATGGTGCGCGGGTCTTCCGCGGCTTGAATGCGGTGGATCGCGTCGTCGCTGCCGACCAGCCGTTTGCCTCCGCTGAAATCGACCTTGCCGGGATACAGCTTCTGGATTCCCACGGCGAGCTCCAGCCCCAACCTTGTGGCGTCGAGCAGTTCGCGATTGGTGACCACAAAGCGCACGCCTTCCACTTTGACGCCTTTGAAAACCGATTCCGTGGGCGTGAAACTGGTGGCGTAGACGCGCACCCCCGGGATCTGGCGCTGGTTGAGGTAGGTGGCCAGTTCGCGTCCCCCGATAAAATCGGCGCCGATCTGTTCGAACGGAGCGTCGGTGCCGCGGCCCACCGAGAAGTTTCTGGCGTACTCCATCAGGCAGAGGCCCGGATAGAGCATCGCCGCGTTGAGGCTGCGCATGTTGGGCGAGGGGTTGATCCACGCGAGATTAGTGGCATCGAACCAGTCGCCGCGCTGCCAATCCTGCATGGGGACCACGGTGAGATTAGCGCCGATCTTGTTTTCCGCGTTGAACATTTTGGCCAGTTCGCCCATCGTCATGCCGTGGCGCACCGGTTCGCCGCCCAGATAGCCCACGAAGCTCCGGTTGGCCGGGTCCATCATGGGACCTTCGATACGCGTGCCCGTGATCGGGTTGGGGCGGTCCAGAACATAGTAAGGAATGCCGGCCTTGGCTGCCGCTTCCAGGGCGTAGGCCATGGTGGTCTCGAACGTGTAGAAGCGCACGCCGACATCTTGTATATCGAACACCAGCACGTCGATGCCGTTCAACATCTCCGGCGTGGGGCGATTGGTGGCGCCGTAGAGGCTGAAGACCTTGATGCCCGTGGCGGGGTCGGTGGTGTCCTGAATTCCGGGGCGATCCTCCTTGCCGAGGAAGCCGTGCTCCGGCGAGAAGATGGCGGCGATGTTCACGCCGGCCTGGCGCATCACGTCGATGTTGCGCCGGCCCTGCCGGTCGAGGCCGCTCTGGTTGGTGATCAGTCCGATGCGCTTGCCGGCGAACGGCTGGAATTTCATCGCGGCAAGCACGTCGAGGCCGGTCAGCGTGGCGCCGTTGCGCCCCACCTGGCGGCGCGCGCCGGGTCCGGTCAGACTCTCGTTGTACCCCGTCTGGTTGTACCCCGTCTGGTTGTACTCAGACAAAGTCACGCGCTGCCCGCGCAGACCGACGTTGGCGGCCACGATGGTGGCGACCTTGGCGCGCACCGGCGTCAGCGCGGGACGCAGATCGGGATGCACGCTGTTGGCCAGCAGAATCACGTAGGTCTTGGTCAGCGGGTCGATCCACAGCGAGGTGCCCGTGAAACCGGTGTGTCCAAAGCTGCCGATGGGAAAGAGTTCCCCGCGATTGCCCGAGTGCGGCGAATCCACATCCCAGCCCAGACCGCGCAGGATGGGCTGATCGGGCGGCGTCTGCGGCTCGATGAACTTGGCCACGGTCAGCGGGCTGAAGAGGCGGACGCCCTCCAGTTCGCCGCCGTTGAGCATCATCTGGGCAAAGCGCGAAAGGTCGTCGGCCGTGGAGAACAGTCCCGCGTGACCGGCCACGCCGCCCATGTTGCGCGCCGTCGGGTCGTGAACCACGCCGCGCAGCGGCGGCCCGGTCTTCACCGGCCAGCGCTCCGTCGGCGCGATGCGCGGCACCAGCGAAGCGGGCGGCAGGAACATGCTCTCCCGCATGCCGATGGGCAGGAAGATATTCTCCCGCGCGTATGCGTTAAGCATCTTGCCGCTGAGACGGTGCACCAGTTCGCCGAGCAGGATGAAATTGATGTCGCTATACACGTAGCGGGTGCCGGGAGGGCCGCCGGGCTTGAAGGTGCAGGCCAGTTGGATACCGGTGGCGTAGCCGGTCCAAGGGGTGGAGAGCGGCACGTCGGGTTGCAGCCCGGAGAAATGGGTGAACAGTTGGCGCAGCGTGATCTCGCTCTTGCCGCCCTGGAACTCGGGGATATAGTCGGTGATCTTGTCGCCGAGACGGAACCGGCCCTCCTCAAAAAGCTTCATCAGGGAGGACGTGGTCGCCACCACTTTGGTGAGCGAAGCGCAATCGAAGACCGTGTCGAGCGTCATCGCCTCGGGCAGCGGCACCAGCGCGCGCTTGCCGTAGGCCTTGCGGTAGACCACCTTGCCTTCATGCCCCACCAGCAGCACGGCGCCGGGCATACGGCCTTGTTCGATGGCCTGATCGATCACCCGATCCAGCGCCGCCGCCCCCGAAAAGGTCTGCGCGGAGAGAGCGCCGGCGGCAAGCGCGGCGCACCAGAAAAGCTTCATACAGTCCATGATAGCTGGCGGCTTGTCGCAATGCGCGGGGGCTCATTGGCGTTTATCTATGGGATGGTAGCCGGATACCTGTGGGATTCGTAACAGGTGTCGGCCGTTCTAAACCCTTCGGCGTCAAGGAGGATCTATCCGCTTACCCGCCACCTCTCACAATCGCGCATGTTTCGCCCAAGTGCAGTGTCGATGCCCGGCCACAACCTGAACCGGTGGGAATCATTTCCGGACTGGTCTACGAAAATCGCAGTCTACTACGCGCGATAATTCGAAGATGGACCATACCCCGAGGACATCCCCCTCGCTCACTGTCGAGGTGGCCCAAGAGGTTCAGGCAGAGAGTCGCGAGGTGATTGCTCGTGGACTGCGCGAATTCAACGGTCACCATCTCGGACAGTATGAATGGACAGGCCTGGATGTCTATGTGCGTGATGCCGATGGTCATGTGGTAGGCGGGCTAGTCGGTGACGTTGCTCTCGGTTGGTTTTCAATTCACGCACTGTGGGTCATGGAAGGACTTCGCGGTTCCGGTTTGGGAACTGAAATACTGAACGCGGCAGAGATCGCGGCCATAGAAAGCGGTTGCCGCGCGGCGATTCTCGACACGCTGAGCTTTCAGGCCCCCGCTTTTTACGAGAAACGCGGCTACGTTCGCGTCGGGGTGGTCGATGACTATCGAGGTGGAGTGCAGCGGATCTTCATGCAAAAGCGCTTACACACCTGAGGAGGCGCCGCAACGATACAGTTAGACGGTGTGTCGCCGACTCGGACCTTGGCCCGGCCGGTGGTCCGGCATCCGGCCCTTTGAGCAATAGATCCTGCCTGGTCGCCAAGGGTAGACTGATCCGCCGATGCCCGACAAGGTACCGCAGGCGATTGGCAACCTCAGATTGGATCATTCTTGGGACCGTACCTGTTTGGCAGCCTCAATCGCTGGATCTTCCGAAGCCGCACGCGATAAGTAGCGCATCCCGCACTTCATTCCATCGCGCTTCCGATAGATTGCACAAGGCCGGACCAATTCGACTCCTTTGCGCCAGCGAGACGTGATCGAAATTAAGCGCGCACGCCGCCGGCATCCCGTCATGGACGGTCAAAACTACCTCAGTCGTCAATCCTCGAATCGTTCGCGTCGCCGGTACTACGATGATCTCGTTCAGCCTATCGATGACGTGATTACGTGTGAGAATCAGAACCGGCCGCCGCTTATCGGGAAGCCGAAACGTATACCAGCGGATCTCACCACGCCTCACCCCACATCCTCCCAGCCCCCTGCGTCCCAAGCAAGCGGTTCCTCGTCCGCCGAAAACTCGTCGCGCGAAGGTGGTATGGACCGGTAAGCGGTGGCGTCTGCGCCGTGCGGCAAGGCAATCAATCGCAGCAAACGTACGCGTTCCTGCAACGTCAACGACGCGACCAGCGGAAGAATGTCATCGGCCGTTAGAGTCTTGGCCATTGATTGCATTCTATCAGGATCACTCCGCCGCGCCAGACCCGGTGATGCCTGTCGACTCGCGGCGCGTATTCGCTGTCTCGGACTCTAGCCCGACTGTGCTCCCGAAACCCGGAGGCCGTAGCCGTAGATCCTGCCTTGTCGCCAAGGATTTACCGATTCCCGGCGAGAACAGCCATTCGCACCGGCAATTCACCGGCGATGTTCCGCGAAGCGCCTATCCAACGCCTGTGGTGCTGGGGCAGGCCCACTGACCGGGTTTGACAGCGGCGGGCAGTCCTCCTACACTGGCGGCATGGAAGTGCATTTCAAGCCTGATACGGAAACCCGTCTGCACGAGTTGTCCTCAACCAGCGGTCGCCCGACCGATGATCTCGTCGAAGACGCCATGGCGGGATATTTG
>JADGNT010000463.1 GCA_017883345.1 Candidatus Solibacter sp.
TGTGCGCTCCACAGCAGCCCGTTGATTTGTCAAATTGGATGAACAGCTCCAGACTGGCCTCATGGTGGATATGATCGCCATAGAACACCGGCACCAGCACCGACGTATCGAAAAACCCTTTCATCCGTCCTCGCCGAGGTTAGCCAGATCGCGCTCCTCGCGGATCTGCTGGAGCATTTCATCGGTGGCGGAGGCGGGCAGGGGTTGCCCGGTGTGAAATACCCAGACGCCGCGCTCCTTCGTGAGCGGCCCGGTCCCGCGTACCGGGCGCAGGGTGATCTGCTCCCCAGCGCTGTCCATTTCCAGAGCGTCGCCGGGCTCCAGATGCATCTCTTTCCGCAGCGGTTTGGGGATAACGACGCGGCCTGCTTTATCGATAATGAGGCGGGTGTTCATTCTGGCACAATACTGTGGGTTGACCCACCAGTCAATACCATATTACTGCAAATCCAGCTCTGGTTGGCAAGCTGAAGCGTGCCCCACCTTGGACCTGATACCATGGACACGCGAAACCATGCGACGTCGTGACCTCCTCCGTACCTGCGCGGCGGCTCCGCTGGCGCTGGCCGCCGGCCGCCGCGCCTTCGGCCAGAATCGCTACCAGCCAACCTGGGAATCGATCGACCAGCGCCCCAGCCCGGCCTGGTATACCGATTCCAAGTTCGGCATCTTCATTCACTGGGGTGTCTACTCGGTGCCGGCGTATGCTCCCGTCAACTCCAAGGGCGAGACCATGTACGCCGAGTGGTATTGGAACTCGCTCAACAAGGCGAATTCCTCCACCCGCAAATTCCACGACCGCAATTACGGCGCCAACTTCCCCTACGCCGATTTCGCCCCGATGTTCCGCGCCGAACTCTACAACCCGGACCACTGGGCCGACGTGTTCGAGCGCTCCGGCGCCAAGTACGTGGCGCTGACCTCGAAGCACCACGAAGGCTTCACCCTGTGGCGCAGCGAGCAGGCCAACCAGACTTGGGGACGCCCCTGGAACGCGGTGGATATCGGACCCAAACGCGACGTCGCGCTGGATCTCATGGAGGCCGGACGCCGGCGCGGCCTGCACATGGGAATCTACTACTCGCTCTACGAGTGGTACAACCCGCTGTGGCTCTCCGACAAGAAACGCTACGTGACCGAGCACATGTTCCCGCAGTTCAAGGACGCCGTCACGCTGCTCAAGCCGAGCATCATCTTCTCCGACGGCGAGTGGGACCTGAGCAGCGCCGAATGGCGGTCGCCCGAACTGCTGGCCTGGCTATTCAACGAATCGCCGGTGCGCGATGAAGTCGTAATTGACGACCGCTGGGGCAAGGACACGCGGCACAAACACGGCGGTTACTACACCACCGAGTACACGAGCGGCATGCAGCAGGCGGCTCACCCCTGGGAGGAAAGCCGGGGGATGGGGTACTCCTACGGGTACAACCGCATGGAGACGCTGGCCGATTACCACAGCGACCGTGAACTGCTGATGATGCTGCTGGATATTGTGGCGCGCGGCGGCAACCTGCTGCTCGATATCGGGCCCACCGCCGACGGACGCATTCCGGTGGTGATGGAGGAGCGCCTGATCCAGATCGGCGACTTCCTGCGCCCCAACGGCGAGGCAATTTACGGCACGCACGCGCGCCCCTCGGCGCGGCAGTGGAGCCGGGGCGCGATCCCCAAGCTGGAAGAGAAGGAGTTCATGTCGGACTACGACATCGCGAAGTTGGTGGATACTCCGCCTGCCGGCTATGCGCGCGTCGAAGCCTTCTACACGGTGAAGAACGACGCCGTGTATGCGATTCTACCGCGCCGCCCGATCCACGAGGTGGTGCTGGACGATATCGAGACCCCTTCGGGGGTGCGCGTTACGCTGCTCGAAGGCGGCCAGCAACTGGAGTCCTCGCGCCAAGGCAAGCAACTGCGCATCCGTATCCCCGACGCGGTGGCGGCCAGTCTGCCGGCGCGGCAGGCGTACGTCCTGAAGCTGGCCGGCGCAAGGTAGGACAGGCCATCGCCTTTTGTGGCCTGTCATGCCTCACTAAAGCACGGGGTTGACAGACGACGCAAAGCGATCATCTGTCCCACTTTGAGATCCCTTACGCCACGTCTGCCTGAACTTCCGGCAGATCCACCGCGGGAGGCGTGAACGTGTAAAGCACGTCCGGCATGACCCGGCGCGAACGGCGACGCTCGCGCAGACCGAGGCGGTGCATGATACGTCCCGCGTGATCGGGATCGTAGCGCACGCCGAAGCGCGCGAAAATCGCATCGGCGAAGCGCGCCGTAGTCCAGCGGTCGGTCTCGAAGCCCGCTGCGCGCGGCCCCGCCCGATAGGTTTCGGTCAGGGTTTTGAGTTGATCCGCGCTGAGGCGGCTGGGACGGCCCGGCGCGCGGCGTTTGCGGAGTGACTCGACCCCTTTTCCGCTCAACGTGCGGTTCCATCGGGACGCCGTGGTGCGGCTGACCCCGAATTTTCGGGCGATTTGGGACTGCGAGAGCCCCGTCTGCAGGTCCTGTGCGGCTAACAGGCGCCTGCTCTCCATTTCATCGCGACTGAGAAGGCCTTGTGCGGCTGTATCCATAGTCTCGCGCGGTTGTTTGAGTTACCAGAGCGTTCCCAGGATAGCAGAAAACATTTTCAATGCAAACTGTTTTTTGCAGAAAGTGGGGCAGGGCATAACAGACCCGGGGACAGACAGGACTGCCAGCGAATTTCCGGCAAAGAGCGCCGGGAATTCATGGCAGTCTTGTCAGTCCCCGTGGGCCACCTTTCATCGCGGCGTGATCAGCCCGCCGAGCTTGTCCTGCTCGCCGGAGGTGGAACGCGGAAAACGCGTCGAATAGGCTTCCGGGTACTTCAAGCCCGACCCGGTGTTGTAGATCACGATGCGGTCCGTGCTCTTCAGGAAGCGCGACCGCAGCAGCCGCGCCGCCGCATCCACGCAGGCCGCGCCCTCCGGCGCCGCGAAGATGCCTTCGTCGCTAGCCAGGTGCACGCCGGCCTCCAGCATGTCCTCATCGCTCACCGCGATCGCCGTGCCGCCGCTCTCGCGAACCGCGTTCAGCACCAGGAAATCGCCCAGCGGCTTGGGCACGCGCAGGCCGGCGGCCAGCGTGTGCGCGTCCTCGTAGAATCGGCTGCGCGGCTCGTTCTCCAGGTACGCGCGCACCACCGGCTGGCAGCCATCCGCCTGCACCGCGATCATCTTGGGCCGCCGGCTGCCGATCCAGCCCAGCTTTTCCATTTCGTCGAAAGCTTTCCACATGCCGATCATGCCCACACCGCCGCCGGTGGGATAGAAGATCGCGTCCGGCAGCTCCCAGCCCAACTGCTCCGCCACTTCGTAACCCATCGTCTTCTTGCCTTCGATGCGGTACGGCTCCTTGAGCGTGCTGACGTCGAACCAGCCCTCTTTCGGGCCCTGCTCCGCCACCATCCGGCCGCAATCGGAGATCAACCCGTCGACCAGCGTGACGTGCGCGCCGTACGCTTTGCACTCCAGGTAGTTGGATTGCGGAACGTCGCGCGGCATGAAAATATGCGCCTCGATTCCCGCCGCTGCCGCGTACGCCGCCATGGCGCTGGCCGCATTGCCCGCCGACGGAATGGCCACCTTCTTGATGCCCAGCTCCACGCACATGGAGACCGCGCAGGAAAGGCCGCGCGCCTTGAACGAGGCCGTGGGATTGAGCCCTTCGTCCTTCACCCAGAGCTGCTCCGCGCCGATGCGCGCGCCCAGCCGCCTGGTCCGCACCAGTGGCGTCCAGCCCTCGCCCAGCGTCACCACCGACGCTTCGGCCGCCGGCAGCACCGGCGCGTACCGCCACATGTTTGCCGGACCGCTGGCCACCTCGCGCCGTGGCCAGCGGTGCCGGATGACCGCGAGATCGTACCGGACCAGGAGCGGTCCTCCGCACGCGCAGAGGTTGGCCAGCGCCGCCGCATCGTACTTGGCGCCGCAGAGGCTGCATTCCAGATGAGTCGCTTTAGGCATTCAGTAGAAGTCTAGCATCTGGCCTTGTGGCATTAGGCGGAGCCTTATACCACCTGAATCGACGCCACGATGATGCCGCGCTCGCGGTCGTCCGATTCCTCCGGCGCCAGTGCTTTGTCCAGGCGGAAGCGCAACTCCACTTCGCCGCTCTCCGATTGCAGTTCCCGCGCGTAGCTTTCCATGCCTGGCGTGTCGTACATCGCCGGCGGCAGTGCCACGCCGTTCGCCGTCGCATGCAGCGTGATGGCGCCCAGGCGGCGCACCGATTCCTCGGCCACGTACAGCTTCATGGTTAGCACGCGCCGCCCCGCACCGGCGCGCACGCGGACCCCGAATTCCCGCGCGGTCCAACGCCAGCCCGTCTCTTCGCTGTCATGCCAGCCGGCCAGCAGTTCGAGATTCGCCAGGCGGTCGTAGCGGCTCTCCAGCAGGCAGAAGGCGCGCTCGTCGCGGTCCAAACGCACCGGGTCGCTGAGCGCGGTGTCGCCCAGGCTCACATAGTCGCGAATCTCCCAATGCGCGCGGAGCAGCATCACCCGCAACCCGCGCTCGGAAAAGATGAAGTAGTTGCTGTTGTCCTGGTTGAGTTCCTCTTCGGCCAGCAGATACGCCAGCGCGACGCCGGCCGGCATGGCCGAGCCATCGGGGAAACGGCGGGCCACCCGCGTGCTCAGAAAACAGCGCGTGGTGCGCCGCGCCAGTTCCTCGAGCACGTAGAACGGATTCCGCAGGTGATAGAGAATCCCCAGGAAGAAAACCAGGTCGTAGGCATCGTGCGGTAGGGTGAACGGCCGGTCTACATCCAGTTCGTGGATCTCCACCGCGGAGCCGAGCGCCGCCTTCAGCGCGCGGATCCCGCGCATGCCGTTGTGGTTGTAGGCCGGGTGATCCACCGCCACCACCTGGTAGCCCAGGCTCTCCAGGAAGAACGCGAGTTCGCCATCCTGCGAGCCCATGTCGAGCAC
>JADGNT010000024.1 GCA_017883345.1 Candidatus Solibacter sp.
CCGCGTCGCTGTTTATGCACGGGCCTACGAAGTGCAGCAGATGAAGGACCCCGCGTGGCTGGAATCGCGCTGGACGCGCTTCCGGCTGGACCTGATGGCGGAGGTGTCGCGGAACCTGCTGTTGGGGCCCGCCAAGAAGGTCAATCCTCGGGTGAAGATGGTGATCAAGTACCCCAACTGGTACGAGCACTTTCAGTATTCGGGCTACAACCTGGAAGACGAGCCGAAGATCTTCGACGGCGTCTACACCGGCACCGAGACCCGCGACCCCGTCCGCGGCAATCAGCACCTGCAACAATACCTGGGCTACGGCCTGGTGCGTTACCTGGAGAACATCAAGCCGGGCGGCAATGGCGGCGGCTGGGTGGATACCGGCGGCTGGCGCGACAAGGAGCGCTACGGCGAGCAACTCTGGCTCACGCTCTTCGCCAAGGCGCCGGAGATCACGCTCTTCGATTTCCGCCAGTTGCTGGCGCTCCCGCGCGGGGGCACGCAGGGCGGGGGACTGACCATCCCCGCCTATGCGGGAAGCGTGTTTGAGCAGGTGGATGGGTTCATCGGCAAACTCGGCAAACCCATCGGAGTCAAAAGCTACAAGCCCTACCATTCCTCGGGAGAGGACTTCCTGCACGACTACATCGGCATGCTGGGCATCCCCATGGATATCGTGCCGGTGTTCCCCACCGACGCACCGACCGTCTTCCTCACCGAATCGGCCAAATTCGACGCGGGGCTGGTGCGCAAGATGAAGAAGCAGTTGATGGACGGCAAGAAGGTGGTGATCACCTCCGGCCTGTTGAAGGCGCTCGAAGGCAAGGGCATCGAGGACATCGCCGAGTTGGAAGTCACCGGCCAGAAAGCCGTGGTGCGCGAGTTCCCGGGCCGCGGAGGTGGGGTCCACTCCGAAACCGACATCGTCATCCCCGAGATCCGCTACGCCACCAACGATGCCTGGGAGATTGTCACCACGGCCACCAAGGGAACGGGCTATCCCATGCTGTTGCAGGCCAGTTATGCGAAGGGCGTGCTCTACGTGCTGACCATCCCGGACAATTTCGGCGACCTGTACAACCTGCCGCCGGAAGTCCTGACGCAGATCCGTACGGTGATCGCGGGCGACTTGCCGGTGCGATTGGAAGGCTCCAGCCAGATCGGCCTGTTCGCGTACGACAACGGCAAATTCATCGTGGAGAATTTTGCGGCGCCGGGCGGCAATACGGTTGCCGCCAGAGCGGTGGTTGACAAGAAGTTCACCAAGCTTGTGGACGTGGTATCCGGCCAGACCATCAACGGCCAGGCAAGGGGCGACAAGATGGTTTTCGAACTGACGCTGGCGCCGGCCACTTACCGGGTGCTGTCGGCGGAGTAGAAAGGGCGGGCATCAGACCGTCACTTCGACTTCGCGCGGGGTCACGGTCAACGGCATGCCGAGCTCGGCCCTGACAGCCAGGCATTCGCGGATTGCACGTGGCGCAGGCACTCATGCCTGCTGCGTCCCCACTCATGGGGACGCTCTTGGTTCGACACCGCCTCACACCCACAAAGAGTGTCGAGACGAGTCTCGACACGGCAGGCACGAGTGCCTGCGCCACGTCGGCCATCTCGATCCTCAGGGTTGCACGGTGAGCACCACCTCGCCCGCCGTCAAACCGGGGGCCGTGGCGCGGACGGTGATCTTGCCGGACCCGGCAGCCGAGCGCACCACCGCCACTGCCCGGCCTTGGTACAACTTCGCCTCGCTCGCGGTTGCGGGACTGCCGTCGGTAAGATCCGCGTTGCCCGCGGCGATCAGCCGTCCGGCGCCCACCACCTCGAAAGCAACCGTCTGGGCGGCGTTTGGCACCCGGTTGCCGTCCCGGTCCAGGACATGCACCTCTATAGTGGATACCTGCCGTCCGGCGTTCTGCAGGGACTTCAAATCCGGGCTCAGCTCGATTCTTTCGGGCTGGCCGACGGTCTTCAATTGGAAGCGCGCGGCGATGGCCCCGGCTTTTTTGCCCACGACTTCCACCGTTCCGGCTTGATTCGGCACGGCCCACAGCAGAGCCGGCAGAAGGCGGTCCGCGATCGGCTTTTCACCCAGGGATCGGCCATTCAGCAACAGCTCCACGGAGTCGCAGTTGGTGTAGATCTCGACGGGGATGTTCTTGCGCGGGTCGAGGGTCCAACCCCAGCGCTCGACTACCGGGGTGCGGCCCAGATTCCCCGGCCACTGGGCCATGCGCGACTCATCGGAGCCCGCGCCCCAGGCGGCGGCGTAGACCATGGGTTTGCCGCTCCAGAGGGCCTGTCGGAAATAAGCGTCGGGCTTCCAGAATCCCTCGAGATCGAGCAGCCCCGCGTTGGACCCGTGGGTCGGATACCGGTTGGCTTCGCCCAGATAATTCATGCCCGTCCACAGGAACTGGCCGCCGACGTAGTCGTTGGTGGCAACCGGCCGCCAGGCATCCAGGCCGCGGCTGTTCTCGCTGCCGTAGATCACCCGGTTGGGATACGCCTTGTGATCGCGGTCGTAGAACTGCTCGAGGTAGTTATAGCCAACCACGTCCAGCATGTTGGCCACGCCGGTGGCGTTGGAAGTGTTGATATCGGCCAGGGCCATGGTGACGGGACGGGTCACGTCGAACTGCTTCACGGCCGCGATCAACTGGCGCGCAATGGCCGGCATGAGATCGGCGGAGAGGGTCTGCGGCTTGCCGCCGGCATCCGGCGGAATCGAGTTATCGCGCCTGCCGCGGGGGTGAACGAAGGGGTCGGTGGGGTAGTCGATTTCGTTGCCGATGCTCCACATGACGATCGAGGGATGATTGCGATCCCGCAACACCATGTCCTGAGCGTCGCGGACACCCCACGCTTCGAACGCCTCGTTGTACCCGCGGCGCGCGACCGCCCCGTTATTCCGGCCTTCGGCCCACTTGCGCTTGCCGCCGATCCACTCGTCGAAGGCTTCGTCCATCACCAGCAAGCCGAGGCGGTCGCAGAGGTCGTAGAATTCGGGCGCCATGGGGTTGTGCGAGCAGCGAATCGCATTGACGCCGATCTCCTTAAAGCTCTTGAGGCGGCGCTCCAGCGCCTCCTCGAAAAAGGCCGCTCCCAATCCGCCGAGGTCGTGATGAATGCACACCCCCTTCATTTTGATGGGCCGCCCATTGAAGACGAGTCCCTTGTCCGGGCTGAAGTAGAAAGTGCGAATGCCGAACGGAGTCCGCCGCTCGTCGACCAGCGCTCCGTTGAGGTACACGCGGCTGATGGCCGTGTACAGGCGAGGTTGTTCGGGCGACCACAGGCTGGGGCGGGGAATGGCGACTTGCTGGGCGAAGGTCCGGTCCTTGCCAGCCGCGATCGGTTCTTCCGCTTTGGCGCTCGCGACTTCCTCTGCCCGCTCGTTCAGGACGCTGGTGACACAGGTCGTCCGCGCCTCGCCCGGCGAGTCGTTCAAGACCCGCGTCTCGATAGATACGAGCGCCTCCGCCTCGCCGGCTAGCGGCGTCGTGATATAAGGATCCCAAGGCCCGATATGGACCGGCCCGGTTACGTTGAGCCAAACATGGCGATAAATGCCCGACCCGGGATACCAGCGCGAGTCGGCCACTACGCTGTGGTCCACGCGCACCGCCAGGACATTCGAAGGCCCGCCCAAACGCAGGTGCGGCGTCAGGTCGTACTCAAAGGTGGAATAGCCGTACGGCCTGGAGCCAAGCAGCACGCCGTTGATCCAGACGGTGCTATCGCGATATACGCCATCAAACCGGATGGAGACTTTTCGCCCACGCATGGAAACCGGGAGCTGAAACGTCTTCCGGTACCAGGCGATTCCGCCGGGCAGAAAACCCGTGCCGCTGGCGTTTTTTGGGCTGTAGGGGCCTTCGATCGACCAATCGTGGGGCAGGTCCACTGGGCGCCAATCCTTATCGGGGAGGGCTGGCGATTGCCCCTGGCTGACGTCCCCCAAATGAAACCGCCACCCGCTATCGAAGAGCTGCCGTTCACGCGGCGCTTGCGCGTTGCCCGGCACGACCGCCAGGAATAGCGCACTGAGCGCGGCTGGTAGGAGGAGGACTTTGTGCGGATTCACTTCAATACAGTAACTCACGGACGGCGGCCGTGGCGGAACGCAGAGGAAGAGGTCCGAGCTGCGCTCGGATGGACAAGCCGGAGGCTTATCCCACTGGTCATGCCCCCACGAATGGGGTCATGGCAGCCTGAAAGGCTACGCTACCTAATAGGTGGCGAGCGAGACGCGGAGGACCAGGGGTTCGGCGCCGAAGTTGAGGCCCCAGTCGGTCTCGTCGCCATTCCAGATGCGCAGGAACTTGAAGACGCCGTTCTGGTAGGCGCCCTCTTCGACGCGCAGGAACTGGCGATGCTTGTCCGCATCCGCGGGGCGGAAGTCGACGCGGGCTTGGAACCCGGCCACCAGGAACTGGTTGTCTTTGAGCTGGCCAACCAGGACGCGCCCCGTCGGTTCGGCGTTCCCCACGGCGCGATTGTTGCGCGACGCTCCGTACGACACGATCGCGTTCCACGGTCCGAACGGGAGGGTCTGCGTGACTTTGCCCTTTTCCTCGGCCACGGCCTGAAGTTTGCCTTCGAAATTGAGGCGGGCGATCTCGCGGGCCATCGGACCGATTAGACGGTAGTTCAGCGCCCACGGAGTCAGGGACTCCGGTGTGTTGCGAGCGGTCGTGTAGTCGGTGCCGAACGGCGAGAAGCCGATGGCCTGAAGGCCGAGCGCGGAGAAGAAAAAGCGGGCACTGCCGGCTCCGCCGCCGGTCTCGGGCACGAACAGCGCGTTGTCGTCGCGGTGATAGAGTTCCAGCACCTTCAAATACGCGGCGGGGTCGTTCTGGTAGATATCGGGCGCCACGATATCGAGAGCCGGCGCCGCCACTTTCCAGATGGGGATCACGTTGTCGGTGGGGCCGCCGCTCTCGTAGCTGCCGGGAGCGCCGGGCTTGATCGGGTCGCGCAAAGCGGCGTTGGCATAGAGCGGCAGGGGATAGACGGCCTTGCCGGCGGCGGCCACCTGCCCGACATATTTGGCGACCGCCCAGGCGTGGAAGTTGACTTCGGCTTCGGGGCCAAAGGCTTCCTGCCAGGTCGCGGTGGGCGAACCGGGCTTCACCTGCATCGCGGAGAGCACGTCGGCCGGGACCGGCGCTTCGAAAAACTTCTGCGCGGCGGGAGAGTAGTCGCGGAGGCTGCCCCAGGTGCCAGGTTCGTTCTCCACCTGCACCATGATCACGGTGCGCTCGGGGTCGGCCGCCTTGAGGTAGCGCATGAAAGCCGTGAACGCCGTCTTGTCGGCTTCGAGCGACGCGGCGGCGAACGGCGACGGCGAGTCCGCGGCGTGCCCGTTCTTATCCGTCAGGTGCGGGTAGCGGTCGGGGGCCAGTTTCATCCACTCCGGCATGTAGTGCTGGCTGCCGTTCTTCCAGGTGCCGAACCAAAGCAGAACCAGGCGAACGCGATGCTGCCGAGCCTCGGCGAGAAGCGTGTCGATCACAGAGTGGTCGTACTGCCCCTGGCGTGGTTCAAACTGCTCCCAGTAGACCGGGATCTCCACCGTGTTGACGTTGAGGTATTCCATGGCGGGCCAGACCTTCGGCAGCATGGCGGGCCAGGCGCTGGAGTTGTGAACCTGCGCGCCCAACATCAGGTAGGGAGCATCGTCGACGAATAGGGCGTAGCGAGCGTTCTGCTTCACCAGGCGGGGAAGCGGGCGCTCCTTCACCTGGGCAGGGAGCGTAGCGGCGACGCTCGCGGCCACGAACGCGGCCAGAACTGCGGAACTCATTTTCATTTTCGGGACTCCTTGGTGCTTTGAACGCGAAAAAGGCGCGGTAACGGGTGCTACTGGCGGGTTACCAACCGCAAAGGATGCCCCCACGAATGGGGGCATGGCAGCCTGAAAGGCTACGCTACTCTATTTCTGCGAATACAGGCGCAAGGTCGATTTCGCCTTCCCGGCCAGCGGATCGCCGGCGAAAGTGAAGGCGCCGTTGCGCCGTGCGGCTTCCACTGGACGCAGTACGTTGTCCGCGGGCAGGCAGACCAGTCCCCGCGCGCTCTGCACCGTGGCGGCGTAGACCACCATCTCAATGTTCGTCCAGTCCAATTGGGCGGTGGACTGAGCCAATTTCATATGCGGGATCAGGGCGCCTTCGCGCACCAGCATCACCACGGGAATCTGGCCCGCCTGCATGTTGTGCCATCCACCGGCGAGGATCTTGCCGGTCTGGTAATCGATCCACTGGCCGGGCGGCAGGTAGACGTCGCGTCCTGTGGTTCCCGCCTCAAACAGCGGCGCCACCAGGATGTCCGAACCGAACAAGTACTCGTCTTCCACCTGCCAGGAACCGGGGTCGCCGGGATACTCGATAAACAACGCGCGCACCATGGGCAAGCCGCGCTCGCTCGAATCTTTCGACTGCGCGTATACGTACGGCATGAGGCGATACTTCAGTTCGTCGGCGCGGCGAAAATCGTCCATGAAGGCCGTGCCGTATTCCCACGGCTCCTTGGGCGGCATGCCATGGCAGCGGCTGTGCGAAGTCAGCATGCCGAACGGCATCCAGCGGCGGTAGAGCTCCTCCGGCGTCCTGGCCGCGAAGCCGCCGATGTCGTGGCTCCAGAAGGTGAAGCCGCTCAAGCCGAACGAGAGGCCCCCGCGCAGGGTCGCGGCCATGCTGGAATCCTGGGCGCCGGAATCGCCGCCCCAGTGCAGCGGATAGCGCTGGCTGCCGGCCCACGCGCTGCGCGCCCACATAATGTTCTCGCCCGAGACCTGGCGCGTGATATCCGCCACGGCTTTGTTGTAGCGCAGCGGATAGAGATTGTGTTCGTAGAATCCGCTGCGGCCGTTGGCGTAGATTCCGGTGAGCGGCGCGGCTTCGCCGAAATCGACTTTGATGGCGCCCACGCCCAGCTTGAGAAGGCCCGCGATCTTGTCCTGGTACCACTGCACGGTGGCGGGGTTGGTGAAGTCCAGCACGGCATCCTCAAAGGGCAGGTTGCCCTTGCCGTCCCGGACGGCCAGTCCTTTGGCCAGAATCTCCGGGAACAGCGAATTCTTGGGGACGAAGTAGGGAAGCTGCCAGAGCGAGATGTGGAAGCCGTCGCGTTTGAGATCGGCGATCATCTTCGCCGGATCTTTGAAGCGCGTGGTGGAGAACTTGTAATCGCACCGCCAGTCGGTCTCGAACCAACCGGTATCGAGGTGGATGACGTCGGTCGGAATCCGGTTCTGCCGCAGCTTGGCGGCCACGGCGCGGGTTTCGTCCTCGGAGAAGTAGGTGATGCGGCTCATCCACAGGCCGAAGCTCCACAGTGGCGGCATGGATGCCTTCCCGGTGAGCGTGGTGTACTCGTTGAGGATGTCCTTGGGCTCACCGAGGAACACGAACAGGTCGAGCGCGTCGTCACCCAACAGCAGAGCGTTGGTGTTGCCGTACGAAGCGCCGAAATCGAAGGTCGCCGGCGCCGAAGTGTGGACGAACATGCCGTACCCGCGATTGCTCATGAAGAAGGGAATCGGCTTGTACATACGGCCGGTCTCCACGCCGTTGGCGTCGTTGGTCCAGAGGACGACCTTCTGGCCGCGCTTGTCGAGCCGCGTGAAGCTTTCGCCGCAGCCGAATAGCTTTTCGCCCGGCGCCAGCGAGAACACCGCGGCGACACTGCGGGAATAGTCGGAGGTGCGCCGGATGAAGGAGAACGGCAGGACGGGGTCGAGTTGCGTCGCATTGTCCGAAGCGTGGTTGGTCTTGGTGAGCAGGCGGCCTTGGGCGTCGCGGAATTCAATGTGCCACGGGTTTTCCAGGATGGTGACCGACCCGAAGGTACTGGTGTACCGGTAGCCGCCGGTGATCCGGGCAAGCTTCCAGGAGCCATCCCGCGGCGGCTCGCCCACCAGCATCGGCGAGGGTTCCTCGGCTCGCACCTGCGGTCCGGTCCGGAGGCGGATGCGGACGGTGCGCGGAGACACGAATTGGATCGAAAAGGGCAGCGCCGGATTGATGGCGTACTCGCCCTCGGGGAACGTAGAGCCCTCGAAGGGCCGCAAATTGTTCTCCATGTTGCTGAAGGCAATCCGCGGAATAAGCTGATGGCGGGTCCAGTTGAGGGCGCCGGACCCGGTGGCCGGGTCGAAGCCCGTCAGTTTGTCGGCCAGGAAGAAGGTGTTCCGGTATTCGTGAAAATCGGCGCTGATATCCACCAGGTCGCTCAACAGACCGGGCGGCCGGTCCACCTGAGCCTTCAAACGAGGGCTCCACAGAAGCGCCAGGCCGGCGCAGAACAAGAGGGAAAGACGGCGGTTGTTGATCACAATGGTCCTTTAAGGTATCGACGGAAGTTTCATTATCCAGCCTGCGCGTGCAAATCAGAACCCTTTCCGCATCTCCTTTCAGGCGGTAACGGTTACTTTCGCTTGGCGCAGGCCGTAACGGTTACCGTTTCAGAGGGTAACTCTAATGGCATTCAGATCTATTGCTCTTTTTAGTGAAGCGCCATATCATGAGGCGTCCTCAGCGAATCTCCAAATGAAGCTACGAATTGTACCTATCACATTTGCGGCATTGGCCGCGGCGTCTGCCGTGGCCATGGTCTGCGCACAGCAGCAGACGCCACCAGAGCAGGTTGATCGCTTCCAGGATCCGAATCTGCCCGTCGAACAAAGGGTCAACAATATTATCTCCCTGATGACGCTGGACGAGAAAATCGCCTGCCTGGGGACCAATCCCAATGTGCCGCGCCTGGGCATCCGGGGCACAGGCCACTCCGAAGGCCTGCACGGGCTGGCGCTGGGCGGCCCTGGCGGATGGGGCCGGCCGACGCCGATCCCGACCACGCAGTTCGCGCAGGAAATCGGCATGGGCGAAACCTGGGATACCGAGCTCATCCGGTTGGCCGGCGGGGTGGAAGGCTACGAGGCCCGGTACATCAATCAGAGCGAAAAGACCCACCGGGGCAATCTGGTGATTCGAGCGCCGAATGCCGATCTGGGCCGCGATCCGCGCTGGGGAAGAACCGAAGAGTGCTTCGGTGAGGACCCGTACTTCAACGGCAAGATGGTGGTGGCCATGGTCAAGGGACTGCAGGGCGACGATCCGAAATACTGGCTGACGGCGGCCCTCATGAAGCACTTCCTGGCGAACAGCAACGAAGACGGCCGCGGTGGATCGTCCTCCGATTTCGACGCCCGCCTGCTCCGCGAGTATTACTCCGTCCCGTTCCGCATGGGCGTGATCGAAGGCGGCGCCCGCGCCTACATGGCCGCCTATAACGCCATGAACCACATCCCCATGACCGTGCACCCCATCCTCCGCGAAATCACCATGAAGGAGTGGGGCGTGGACGGCATCATCTGCACCGACGCCGGCTCGCTGCGCAATATGGTGAACCCCAAACTGCACAACTATTACAAGACCAACGCGGAAGGGGTGGCTGGCGCCGTGAAAGCCGGCGTCAACCAGTTTCTGGAGAACGCCAATCTCTACCGCACGGGTGCACAGGAAGCGATGAAACAGAACCTGCTGACGGAGAAGGACATCGAAGACGTCATCAAGGGCGAATTCCGGGTGATGATCAAGCTCGGCCTGCTGGATCCGCCGGCGATGGTGAAGTACGCCAGTATCAAAGGCGATGAAGAGGTGTGGAAGCGCCCCGAGCATAAGGATATCGCCAAACGCGTGGCGCAGGAATCCGTCGTCTTGCTGAAGAACGCAAACCACTTCCTGCCGCTCCGGAAAGCTTCGCTGAAATCCATCGCGGTGCTGGGACCGCTGGCCGATGTGGTCGCCCTGGATTGGTACAGCGGGACCCCGGGCTACGTGATCACGCCGCTACAGGGATTGAAGGAGAAAGCCGGCAGCGGCATCGCCGTCAACTACGCTCCCCCGGCCGATATCGATGCGTCCGTCAAAGCCGCCAAGGAATCCGATGTCGCCGTGGTTTTCGTGGGCAACCATCCCACCTGCGACGCCGGCTGGGCTAAGTGCCCGACGCCGAGCGACGGCAAGGAGGCCATCGACCGCAAGGCCATCAACCTGGAGCAGGAAGAGTTCGTCAAGAAGATCTACGCGGCGAATCCCAAGACGGTGGTGGTGCTGCTGGCCAGTTTCCCGATCGCCATCAACTGGAGTCAGGAAAACATCCCGGCCATCCTGCACATTACGCACAATGCCCAGGAGGAGGGCACCGCCATTGCCGACGCCCTGTTCGGCGATATCAATCCGGCGGGCCGCCTGGTGCAGACATGGCCGAAGTCGCTGGACCAGGTTCCGCCCATAATGGACTACAACATCCGCCACGGCCGGACCTATATGTATTTCAAAGGCGAGCCACTGTATCCCTTCGGCTACGGCTTGAGCTACACCACGTTCCAGTACAGGAACCTAAAGCTCAGCACGGCGCGCCTCCGCAAGACCGGCGATCTCACGGTCTCTGTGGACGTGAAGAATACCGGCAGCCGGAAGGGCGATGAAGTGGTGCAACTTTACGTGGCGCACCTGAACTCGAAAGTGGAGAGAGCCCGGCAGGAACTGAAAGGATTCCAGCGGATCGCCATCCAGCCGAACGAGACCAAGACCGTCGCGCTGACCGTAAAGGCGGAAGATCTCGCCTATTGGGATGAGAAGCAGAACAAGTGGGTGGTAGAGGAAGACCAGGTGAAGGTCATGGTTGGCGCGTCTTCCGCCGATGTGCGGCTGGAAAAGACCATTGAGGTGAGGGAGAAATGAAACTGAGAGTTCCGCTTAAGTTCACGCTTGCCTGCGCGTCGTTGATCGCGCTCCAGGGCTACGCCCAGACTGCCGGTGGGCTCCCGCACTTGCAGAAGCAGGGCACCGCCACGCAGTTGATGGTGGATGGCAAGGTGTTCCTGGCGCTGGCGGGAGAACTGGGCAACAACACCGCTACCAGCCTGGAGAATATGCAGCCGGTGTGGCCCAGGCTGGTCGCGGGCAATCTCAACTGCGTGCTGGCGGCAATCTCGTGGGCGCAGATGGAGCCCACCGAGGGCAAGTACGAATTCGGCCTGGTGGATGGTCTCATCCAGGAAGCCCGGCACCACGACCTGAAGCTGGTTTTTCTCTGGTTCGGCAGTTGGAAAAACGGACTTTCGAGCTACGCCCCTTATTGGGTCAAGCAGGACTACAAGCGGTTCCCGCGGATTCAGCTCCAAAGCGGCAAGAGCATGGAGTTGCTCAGCACGTTGAGCGATGCCACGCGCGATGCCGACGCGCGGGCATACCGGGCCTTGATGAAGCACATTAAGGAAGTGGATAGCCGGGAGCACACCGTGGTGATGATGCAGGTGGAAAACGAAGTCGGCGTGCTGCGCGACTCGCGGGACAGGTCGGCGGCGGCGAATAAGGCCTTTGCGGGACCGGCGCCCAAGGAACTCATGGATTACCTGCAGCGGCACAAGGACACGTTGAGCCCGGAGTTCCGCGAGGTGTGGGCCGCGCACGGCTCTAAGACGTCCGGCACATGGGAAGAGGTTTTCGGTCCGGGCAAGCCCGCGAACGTCGAGATGCCCATCCAGACCAAAAGCCCGCCGCTCAGCGCGGACGAGTACCAGACCGGGTGGCGGAAACTGCATTGGCCGGCGGATGAAATCTTCATGGCGTGGCACTACGCGCGCTTCGTCAATAAGGTGATCGAGGAGGGCAAGGCGGAATACAACATCCCGATGTTCGTCAACGCCTGGCTGCAACAGCCGAATATGGCGTGGCCCGGCACCTACCCGAGCGGTGGACCGCTGCCTCAGGTACACGATGTCTGGAGGGCCGGCGCGCCCGTAGCGGACCTGCTGGCGCCCGACCTCTATTTGCAGTACTTCGACGAAGTCTGCGAGCGGTTCACGCGCAACGGGAACCCGCTGTTCATACCGGAAACCAGCGCCAACGCGGCCAATGCGTTGACCGCCTTCGGCAAGTACGGCGCCATTGGGTTCTCGCCGTTTGGCATCGAACGCGCGGTGGGCCCGGACACCGAGCTTGCCGCGGCGTATCGCGTGGTGTCCCAGATGGCTCCGGCCATCGCGGCGCAGCAGGGCAAAGACACCATCACAACGGTTCGCATGAACCAGGGGGATGCTCCGCTGAAGATCAAGCTCGGCAATTACACGCTGGATCTCACGTATGTGGGCAGGGGCCGCGTGCCGATTGCGCCGGAGCCAACCGCCGCGGGACAGGCCGCGGGCCAGCCGCGTCCGCAGCCCGCCCCGCCAGTTGCTGCGCCAGGCCAACCGGCGGCACCAAACTCGGCGCCGGCGACGGCGATCCTGGTCGCCGCCGGGCCGAACGAATTCTACTTGGGCGCCGCCGGCGGCGGCATGCGCATCAACTTCAGCCCAAACACGCCGGGACCGCCCATCGTCGGGCTCGGCGACGTGCAGGAAGGTAAGTTCGTGGATGGCAAATGGCGGGTCGTACGCCAGTTGGGAGGGGACGATACCGGACAGGGCGAAATCCTGACGCTGCGCGCCAACACCGTCCTGCACGTGACCGTGTACCGCTACGAATAAGCCTGGCCGGAGCCTTCACATGCTGTAGCCCGGGGCCGGTGCGGTTCCGCACCCGGAGATATACTTGTGGCTCGGAGACCATCATGAAGACCGCCATCAGGATTCTTGCGCTTGCCGCGTGCGCCGCCGGGCTGATGGCACAGCGGCCGTGGCAAGAGATCACGGTCCCCTCGGTCCGCGAGGCGGCCGCCAATTTCCGCACGCCGCCGCGCGAATACGGCGCCATCCACTGGGCCATATGGGGCAACGAATTGACCCAGGCGCGCATCGTGTCGGAGTTCGACCAGTTGGTGGCCAACGGCATCTATGTGGTCAATCTCGCCCCCGCTCGCGGCATGACTCCCAAGTACTTCTCGCCCGAACATTTCGCTCTCATGAAGTTCGCCGTTGAAGAGGCCCGCAAGCGGGGCATGAAGGTCTGGCTGGCCGACGAGGGCAGCTACCCCAGCGGCTTCGCCGGTGGCAAGATGAGCGAGGAATATCCGCAGCTCACCATGCAGGGAATCGTCGCGGATACGCGGATCTACGTGGCGCCCGGACAGACCATCTCCCTTCCGGCCCCTCCCGATACGCTCGGTGCGCTCACGCTCACGCAGCCCAGGCCTGTCGCGGGTACGCAGCCCCAGGCCGGGACCGCGGAGATGTTGCCCATCCGCGGCGGCCAGATCAAGTGGACGGCTCCGCCGGAAGGCCGGTCGGAGGTCCTTCTGGTCCGCCACGTGTTCCGCAGTTCGCCCACGCGCTACATCAACCGCGCCGACGGTACTTACTCCAAAGACAGCCTGTACGCGCTCATCGACTACCTCAACCCTGACGCCACGCGCGCGTTTCTGAAGACCACGCACGAGGTCTACAAGCAGCTCTTCGGCCAGGAGTTTGGCAAAACCGTGCTCGGTTTTTTCGGCGACGAACCCGACTACACGGGCTTCATTCCGTGGACGCCCAAGCTGCTGGACACCTTCCGCGAACAGAAGGGCTACGATCTCCGGCCCTACCTGCCGCTCTTCTTTGCGCCTAAGTTGACCGAGGAGGCCAAACGCGTGAAGGCCGACTACTGGGACGTGTGGAGCGGCATCTTCGGTGAGAGCTTCTACGGCGTGCAGGCCGATTGGTGCGCCCGGAACGGCCTGGAATATCTGGTCCACCTGAACCACGAAGAGCTGATGCTGAACCTGTCGCGCGGCGAGGATCTTATCCGCAACGAGGGCGATTTCTTCCGCGACATGCGCCACGTGCAGGTTCCCGGCATCGATAATCTGAACCAACTGCGTCCCGACGCCGTGAATCGCGAAGACACCACCTACGCCATCAACAACAACTTCCCGAAGCTGGCCTCGTCGGCGGCGCACCTGTTCGGGCGGTCGCGCGTGTGGACGGAAGGGGGCGGCGGCGCCGGTGTGGAGGGCAAGTTCCAGTTGGACTACCAGTTGGTGCGCGGCGTCAACGCGCCGCAGATCCGCATCCCCGCTATCCGTCCCGCCGGGACGTCCGCGCCGTCCACGGAAGCCCCGCCGCAAGCCGCCATGCTGGCCTGGTACACCAACCGCGCGTCCTATTTGCTGGCCATTGGCCGGCCCGCCGCGCAGGTGGCCCTCTACCATCCGGCCAACAGCATGTGGCTGGGCGACGAGGAGGCCGACCGCAGTACCACCAAACTGGGCAAACAACTCCTGGAGCACCAGATCGATTTCGATTACTTCGACGAGCAGTCGCTCAGCTCCCTCGCGACCCTGGAGAACGGCGCCTTCCGCAACCTCAGCGGGCAACTCTATCGCGCGGTCATCGTTCCCTCTTCCACCGTAATCTCGCGCGTTGGGCTCAATCGCCTGCGCGCCATGGCCGCGGCCGGCGGCAAAGCGATCTTCGCCGGTGTCGCGCCTACCATGGTGGTCGACCGGTCTTTCCTCGAAGCCAGGGAGAAGCCCGACCTCAGCTTCGCCACGCTTCTCGAGCCCACGGGCGATCTTACCGCGCGCGTCGTGGCAGCCCTGCCCAAGCCCGATGTTGCGCTGGATAGCCCGTGTCCCGCGTTGAAGTATATCCACCGTACCTGGCGCGACGCCGACCTCTACTTCTTCTTCAACGAAAGCGACCAGCCGCAATCGCGCACGGTATCGGTCTGGGGCCACGGACAAGCGCAGGTCTGGGATGCAGGCACCGGCGAGATTCACCTCATGACGGGCGCCACTGCCGCCACGGATTCGCTCCGCTTGCCGCTCGTGCTCGCTCCCTACGAGGCGAAGATCGTGGTGATCGGCGCGGTCCCACAGACCGTCTCCGCGCCCGAGCTTTCCTTCGCCGCCGGCGACACCATCGCGGAATTCAAGATTGATGTACCGGTCACTCAGTTTCAGAAGCAGGTTACTCTGGCCTCCAAACCTGCCGGCAAGAGATTCTATGTGGAATGCGCCGGCGTAAACGACTACGCCCGCCTCCGTGTCAACGGCAAGGATCTCGGCGCGCGCGCCTGGCAGCCGTACCGCTGGGATGTCACCGATGCTCTGCAAGGCAACGTCAACGAGATCGAAATCGAGGTGCGCACTTTGCCGCCCGGAGGCCGCGGCGGCCCGGCCGGCGGAGCGCAGCCCGCGGTTGGTCGCGGCGCCGCGGCGCCACCGCCGCCGGTCCCCGGATTGGTTGGCGCGGTTCGCCTGGTTGCCCGTTCGTTCTAAGGAACCACGCAAGATTAACTTCACATTGGCTGCGTGGGCTATGTGGCGCCGGCACTCGTGCCGGCCGCGTCCCGACTCATCGGGACGCCTGCCGGGCGTGCTCCAAAGCGCGTC
>JADGNT010000025.1 GCA_017883345.1 Candidatus Solibacter sp.
AGCGATTCGTCGAACCCCGTCGTGTGGTGGGTCAACTGCTGCAAGCCTTGGCCGCGCTCCAGCCAGCCGGTGGACCGGTAGAAGGTGCCGGGGTTGTCCGCAAAGTAGGCCTGATAGCGCTCGTGGCTGCCCAGCAGCAGGGCGATGCAATCGTGCGCGCGTGGCAGCACCAGGCGCGTATGCCGCGCGGTCAACCCCTCGAGCCCGTTGCCGCACAGCCCGTAGCCCAGCAGAATCGCCTGGTACACGCCTTCGGGCGTGCGGTCCACCGCTTCCTGAATCTTCGCCGCCATCGGCTTACCGCCCAGGTCGTGCAGTCCCTTGGGCAGAAACTCCACGTCCACCTGGTGCGGCGAATGCGCGCAAGCATGGCACATTTCGCGGAACAGAACTTCGCAACCGATCAGCTTGAGGCGCATTGGGCACTCACGCAACTACCCTCATACAACCACCAGTTTGCGCGCCAGCGCTACCGCGCCCGCGGCGCTTTCGCTGTAACCGTCGGCGCCGATCGCGTCGGCGTACTGCTGCGTTACCGGCGCACCGCCCACCATGATCTTCACCTGCTCGCGCAATCCCGCGGCCTGGAAGGCGTCGACGGTAGTTTTCATCGACGGCATGGTCACCGTGAGCAGCGCCGAGAGCGCCACCAGGTTGGCATGGCGCGCGGTGGCCGCCTCGATGAAGCGCTCCGGCGCCACGTCCGCGCCCAGGTCGATCACCTCGAAGCCGCCGCCTTCCAGCATCGACGCCACCAGGTTCTTCCCGATGTCGTGCAGATCGCCCTTTACCGTCCCAATCACCACGCGCCCCACCGGCTCGGCGCCCGCCGCCGCCAGCAACGGGCGGACGATCTCCATCGAGGCCTTCATGGCGCGCGCCGAAAGCAGCATCTCGGGCACGAAGTACTCCTCGCACTCGAAGAGCCGGCCCACCTCGTCCATGGCGGGGACGAGGCATCCGACGATGGTGAGCGGCGCCACCCCTCTGGCGATGGCGGCGTGCGTCACGGCGGCCGCCGCCTTCCAGTCTCCCTCGATTACGGCTGCGTGCAGCTTCTCCAGATCAGGCATGCGCAACTCCATTGAATTCATGCACGGCACGCAGCATGGCGACGATGTTCTCCACCGGAGTGCCGGCCTGCAGGTTGTGGATCGAATTGAACACGAACCCGCCGCCGGGCGCGAAGATCTGGCAGCGGCGCAACACTTCCTCCCGCACCTCTTGCGGCGTACCGAAAGGCAGGGTCTTTTGGGTATCCACGCCTCCGCCCCAGAACACCAGGCGCGAACCATACTTGCGCTTCAATTCGGCCGGCTCCATACCCGCCGCCGAACACTGCACCGGGTTGACGATATCGAACCCGGCCTCGATGAAGCTCTCAAAGAACCGCTCCACGCTGCCACAGGAATGTTTGAAACACTTCCAGGCGGTATTGGCGTGCACCCAGCCGTTGACGCGCTGGTAGTAGGGGAACCACAGTTCGCGAAAGGTCGGAACGGAGCAGAACGCCGAAGTCTGCGTGCCGAAATCGGTGCCGCAGACGAACATGCAGTCCACCGCGTCGCCGATGCGGGCGTGGATGCGCGCCAGGTTCTCCATGCCGATTTCGCACTGGCGCTCGAAGATGCGGTGGATGTAGCCGCGCCGCGTGCGCGTCGACATGTACCACTCCGTGACGTCGCGGATGCCTTTCGGGTTTTTCAGAAACGGCGCGGGCACCAGCGCGATGTCGCCGAAAGCCGTGCCGCCGAACGTCGCCGCCACACCGTAGCCGCCCCCGCACGCCGTGCGCACGGAGCACTCGATATGGTCCAGGTCCGCTTCGGAAACGGGGGCGAACTCTTCCAGGTTGTCCGCCGGGTCGAGCTTCTCGTCGTCGATCTCGGGCTGCCGGACGATGCTGTCGAAGAAGGCGCTGCCCAGGGGCATGCGCCCGCTCGGCGCCGCCGTTCGATCGCCCTCGGGATAGATCAGGATGTCGCCGTTCGGCTCCGTCCTGGTCCGGAAATCGCCGGGCACCAGCACATCCAGGCCGCGGAAATTCCACTCTTTCCAGCCCGCGGCGGGAAAGCCGAACATCGTCTTGCGCGGGAACACGCCGGTGACGTCGAGTCCCATCGCCGCGCGCAGATCGTCCTCCACCAGGCCCAGCATCTGGTAGGGCTCGTGCACCTTCACCGGCCCCGGGGCCAGCCCGTAGTGGTGGCGCAACGCCGCCACGCAACTGACGTGAATGCCGGTTACCGAGGTGCTCCCAAAATCCAGCGGAATCCGATCCGGCTGGCGGTGTTCCAGGGCAGTGCGCAACCTGTCCCGCGAAGTGACGCTGGTGTGGCTCAACAGGCGATTTATAGCACGACTCGACCGCCACGCGCGCGGCGTCCCATCACTTGGGGTGCTGAAACGCTTTCGGGATCTTGGAAGATGGAGGGCTTGGAGGGCAACTTCACCCAGCAGGCAGCTCGAACCAGGATTACGGGGCCCATTCGCCCGGTCGATTCGGACCAGAAGACGTCATGAGCTGTCCAGGCGGAGCGGAACTGGGCCGTGACACGGCGGGAAGAATTGCAGTCGGCTGAGGATTCCTTTGCCACACTGCGGGCACAGTGATCACCGGCAGCAGTCCGCCGTAGGGAGTCAGATTCTTACCATTGAAGTCATAGGGCGTGGAAGCATTGATTTTATTGGGTTCGGGCGCAGCGTCTTGGGGGCCTTGCTTTACGGGCGTTTTGCGGCTATCCTTTTTTTTGTCTGTAACCATTTGGGTGACCTCCTTGGGGTAGGTTCCGCGAAGCGATAACTTCGCAAACTTCTGTTTTACCCCAATATTCTGTGGAAATCGAAAAGACCCCACTACCAAACTTGCCGGTCAGCGTCACCATTGGTGGGCAACTGACACAACTCCAATACTTCGGCGGTCCTCCCGGTGAGATTGCGGGTGTGATGCAGATCAATGCCGTGATTCCGAGCGGAATTCAGACCGGGAATGCGGTTCCCGTCGTTCTGCAAGTTGGGAATGTGACCCGTCAGGCCGGGGTGACGATAGCGGTTCGTTGACAGTCGCAGAGCCGCTATTTACTCTGCCGGCGGTTTTCCGCCCGCGATCATGTTCCGCGTTCAGCGCGCAGGCACGCCCGCTTCCCAACGCGCGGAGACTTTCTGAATTCTGGCCACGGCTTCCTTCAGCTTCTCCTGGGAATTGGCGTAGCTGAAGCGGATGTAGCCATCGCCGTACTCGCCGAAGCATCCTCCGTTGAGCCCGGCGACGCCGGCCTCATACAGCAGGTAATCGGCGAGTTCCCGGGAACTGACGCCCGTGCCCGTCACATTGGCAAAGGCGTAAAACGCTCCGCCCGGCAGAGCGCAACGGAATCCGGGAATCTGGTTCAGCCCGGCGACAATGATGTCGCGGCGCCGGTGGAACTCGGCCACCATGGCGTCGATGCAATCGCGCGGCCCGGTGAGCGCCGCGAGGCCTGCGCGCTGCGTGAAACTCGCGGTGCACGAATTGGAGTTCACCATCAGCTTGTTGACCGCGTCCACCAGCCACTCCGGCATCACGCCGTAGCCCATGCGCCATCCGGTCATGGCGTAGGTCTTGGAGAAGCCGTCGAGGATGATCGTCTTCTCCAGCATTCCCGGGAACTCGGTGATCGACGCCGGCGGCTCGCCGTAGTAAATCTCCGAGTAGATTTCGTCGCTCAGCACCATCACATCGCGCTCGCGCAGCAGGTCCGCGATCGCCTTGAGGTCTGCGCGCGGGATCACGCCGCCAGTGGGATTTTGCGGCGAGTTGAGCACCACCATCTTGGTACGCTCCGTCAACAGGTGCTCGAAGAGGTTCAAGTCGAAACAGAAGCCGCGGCTCTCTTCCAGAGGCATGGGCACGGGGGTGGCGCCGCAAAAGCGGATCATCGATTCGTAGATGGGAAATCCCGGGTTGGGATAGACGACTTCGTCGCCCGGTTCGAGCAGCGCCAGCATGGGGAAGAAGATGATCGGCTTGCCGCCGGGTACTACCGAGACGTGCCGCGGGCCCACCTGAATGCCGCGCGTGCGCGAAATGTGCGCGGCGATGGCTTCGCGCAATTCGGGCTGGCCCTGCGTGGGTCCATAGTGAGTCCAACCGTCGTCGAGCGCCTGCTTGGCGGCTTCGACCACATGGGGAGGAGTCGGGAAATCGGGCTCGCCGATTTCCAGGTGAATCACGCTGCGACCTTGCGCTTCCAGCGCACGGGCGCGCACCAGAACGTCGAAAGCCGATTCGACGCCGATGCGGGACATTCTCTCTGCGAGCTGCATAGTCGCTACAATTCCTGAACACCCCCAGCTTAACCGAAAGCACCTCGGGGTGGGGGTGCTAAAGCAAAAGGTGGGGCAGGCGGGGTACCCTCTGGGTCCGCCTGCCAACCGCGGACTCGATCAAGCGTTGGCAGGCGAAAGCGCCTGCCCCACGTCCACTCCGTCGGTCCATGGTTTTTCGCCCCAGTCAAAGGGGGGGTAGAATGGCCTTAGCGCGGACCATCCGCTTTCCTATCCACGTTTTCCATGTTTCGGCGTCATGTTTGGTAGGAAGCTAGTGGAAATCGCCGTTTGTAGACAGATGAGCGAAGTCGTGGAGCCCGGCCTGGAAGCGATAGACCGGCAAAACCGGTTTGTTTCTGAACACTTACGGCGGATCTTTGTGCAGATTTACCGGATTGTGGACAACGTCGCGGACGCCCAGGATCTGACGCAGGAAACCTTCATCAAGGCGCTGCAGCACCAGGAGCAGCTCAAGGACGAACAGAAGGCCGCGCACTGGTTGTCGAGAATCGCCACAAACACTGCGATCGACTTCCTGCGGCGCAATTCCCGCGCCACGTTTTGTGAAATCGACGAGGCTCCCGAGAGCCACACCGAAAGCCCGGAACAGGAACTGCTGCGCAGCGAGCATCGCGAATACCTGGAAGACGGATTGCGTCTGTTGAGCCCGCGCGAACGGCAGGCATTGTTGTTGCGCGATGTGGAAGGCTTGCCAGCGGAGGAAGTCGCGAGCATACTGGATTGCTCGAAGGCCACGGTGCGTTCGCATATTGCCAACGCGCGCACCAAGCTGCGGCGATACATGGAAAGAAGGAAGCGGTAGCCCCATGAAACACCCGAGTCAGGAAGTTTTGGCATTGCACGCCGGCGGCGATCTGGGCTGGATGGCGCGGTGGAAGACCGCGCGCCACCTGGCGGGTTGCGAACGCTGCACCGCGGAAGTGGGCGCATTCGCCCGATTCCGCGAGACGCTGCCGCAACTGAACCAGATCCCCGAAGTACCGTGGAATCGCGTCGCGGCGGACATGCGCGCCAATATCCGCCTGGGGCTTGCCGCCGGCGAGTGCGTGCGGTCCAGCGACCGGCCATTGCGCGATTCCCCGCTGTTCACCGGCGCCCGCGCCACGCTGGCCCTGGCCAGCGTGCTGGCGCTGATGGTGACGGGTCTGATGCTGGAGGGTCCCGCGCCGAGCATGGCCAGCTCGAATGAGCCGATGGTGCAGGCCACGGTGAATGGAATTCAGAGCCGGTCCGGCGACCAGGCATTCGGGCTGATGCACTCCGGCGCGCGCAGCGTGACCTACACGGTAGGCGCGCAAGGAACCTTAGGAGCTCGTTACACGGACCCGGAAACGGGCAATGTCACGATGACGAAAGTATATGTGGAATAACGTGAAAGCACTGACCGCGGCAATCGTGTTCCTGGGTGCGACGAGTCTGCTGGCACAGGACGCCGCAATTCCGCCCGGGGCCGTCAACATCAATCTGCCCGACAATTCGCCGCTCGCGCTGAAATCGTTCACCATGGCCGATTCGCGCGCCACGGCGCGCGGCGCGGCGCTGGCGCTCGATCTGCACATGTCGGCGACGCTGGTCAACAACGGTCCGTATCGCATCCACGGCGTGACCCTGCGCGTAGTCGCCCAGGAAGTGACGCTCGGCGGCAAGGGCTCCGTCACCTATCCCAGCCTCAACGTGGGACCGGGCGAGACCTTCCAGGTGCGCATCGATATGCAGCTCATGCGCCCGTCGCAGGTCACCGGGGGGCCGCTGGTTCAGGTGGATCTGGACGGCGTGCTCTTCCAGGACCTGAGCTTCTTCGGCCCCGACCGCCTCAACTCGCGCCGCACCATGACCGCCTGCGAGAAGGAAGCGCAGCGCGACCGCGAACATTTCAAGCGCATCCTGGCGCAAGCCGGCAGAACTGGCCTGCAGCGCGAAATGCTGGAGAGCATGGCGCGCCAGAGCGAAGTCTCGCAACTCGCCGTCACCGTGAAGCGCACCGGCCGCGCCGTGACCAGCGCCGCCATCGCGCCCGAGCACGACGCCGAGTTCGCCTTTCTGGAATTCCCCGATTCCCCGGTGAAGCCGATGAACGGCTCGGCGCGGATCTCCGGCAACGAGGCGCGCACGCCGCGCATCGAAGTGCGCAACAGGAGCAACCGGCCCGTGAAGTATGTCGAGATGGGCTGGATTGTGAGCGACCCGTCGGGTAAACAGTACATGGCCGGATCGCTGCCGTCAGCCGATACCGACCTCATCCTGCCGCCCGGGCAGAGCGCCCGCCTCTTGCAGGAGACCACGCTCAGCTTCTCCGCCAAGGGCCAGCCCGTAAACGTGAGTAAGATGGTGGGCTTCGTCAACCAGGTGGAATTCGCCGACGGCAATATATGGGTGCCCAACCGGCAAAACCTGGACAACGCGCTGCTGCTGAAGGTGCTCCCGCCCTCCGCCGAAGAGCAGCGCCTGACCGACATCTACCGCAAGCGCGGCGGCCTCGACGCGCTGGTCGCGGAGTTGAGCAAGTTCTAAAAGGAAAGCAGTTTCGCGCAAAGAACGCAAAGAGCGCAAAGAAAAACCACAGGGCTTTCTTGGCGCTCTGTTCTTTGCGCCCTTTGCGTTCTTTGCGCGAAACTATGTTTTACTAGCCTATGTTTCAAAATGCGCGGCTGGACCGCTTGTTTGCGGGGGCCGGCGGGCGCCGATCGGGCGAACGCGAAAAGGCCCACCGGGAGAAGCGCAGCGATGCGCTACCCAGTGGGCATTTCTTAGTGCCAAACTGAGAACTATTCGAGCGGCCGGTCTCCGCGGAATCCGCTATCGCCGGCTGAGCGAGTGCACGGCAGCCGGCATTCCCTAAACCGAGAGAAGACGGCCGAAAAACGACCGATAGCGGCGCAGCGCAAGGCGGAGATTCTCGGTCGATACAACGCTCTCTCCGCGATCCAACTGCCCCTCAAGTTTCGACCGTTCATCCGCAAATATCTCCGCCAGGCGCTTCATCGTCCCGGCGACCAGATTATCCGCCTGCTCCACCGCGCGGCGGGGTTCATCCACAAAGCCAGCCTGGATCGCATCCCAGCGAACGCGAAACTCCTGCGCCTCGCCGGGCGAAAAGAGCGGCGTCGCCTGATCGTCAGTGGCCACAGTGGTTGCAACTCCGGCAGGTGCGGCGTCCGGTGGCCGCAGCTCAAGGTCTTTCTTCAACGCCGTTCGCTTGCCGGCGTCAGCCAAAGCCGCGGTTGTGAGTCCCGCATATTTCTGGTCTTCTTCTTTTTTATGTTCTTCGTTCATCATAGGATCCTCCCCATTTTGTCTACTGCGCTCTCACTGCCATCGCGCTCATGATTAAGCCTTCGCTCGGGGCATCTCCGGTTCGCTGATCAGCTCCTCGAAAAGCGTCCGGTAATGAACCATTGCCTGGCGCAAGTCTTCGGTGGTGGCCTGCCCCCGCGTCTGCCGAAGCGCGACCTCGTGAGCCGCTCGGTAGTTTTCCAGAACCAGCGGATGATCCACGGAGATATCTGCCGCCCGCTGTTCAAAGTCACTTACCGGATAGCCCCGCGTGGACATCACATCACCCAGCAGTTGGTCCGCTTCGGTTACGGCGCCGGCGGGGCCGTCAACGAAGTGCGCCTGGACCCGGTGCCAGGACTCTACGAAGCGCGCACGATCGCCTGCCGCGAGCGGACGGACGTGAAACCCCTCGACGCGTTGTGTGCGCTCTTCCAGCTTGGCTTCCGCATGCCGCTGGTCGCCGCCTTTCTGCACGGCGCGATCGTATTCAGCGTCACCGAACTGAGTGCGCAGTCGTACAGTCCGGCGCTTCCGGTACGAAAGGAACGCGACGATACACGCAGCGGCTACCACGACGAGAGCAATGATTAAGACTAATTCTGTTGTGCTTACCGTTGTTATACTCATGATCTTCCTTTACTTTCCAGTACCACTTCCTCTGTGCAGCCCAGAACCGCCGGGTAGAGCGGAACGAGACCGTAATTCCCCACTCCTGTCCAACACGTTTCAGCGCCACCTGAGCGGGGGGTATCGGGGGCGAGGGTGGGCCGACTCCTGAGCAAACTGGATGCGGCTCTCATCAAAGAGGAGCTTCACGAGAGCGTAAAATACGCCGTCAAGAATCACGTCGTCACATACGACATCGGTCGATCTCCCTCCAGAGCATGTGAAGGACCGAATGTCTCTGTACGGAATATTCCAACGCGGCTAACCGCCGAATGCTCAGACGGCGGGGCACCTTGATCCGTGGAGGCCCTCAGACTGGTAACGATATATGGTCATGTGACCGAGGATGGTCAAAGCAGGAGGAGGCACTCCGCACGGATGCGGCGGCCGTCGTGCTGAACCTGCTTCATGACGCAGGCTCTGATGGCGGTGGTGCATGGCGGGGCGGGGGTGGACGCTGGGATGGCCATCTTGCGCGGCTGAAGCGCCGTGTACACTGAAGAGACAGGGTGCACCCCCACGGACACAGTCACGGACACGCACACGCGACCGGAAGCATTCTGCGTTGGTCGCTGGTGGCCACTACTGCGTTCGTTCTGGTGGAGCTGGTTGCCGGGTTCCAGGCGCACTCGCTGGCGCTCCTGTCCGATGCGGGCCACAATTTCACGGACGCCCTGGCACTGGGCCTGGCGTGGGCCGCGTTCTACCTGCAATCCAAGCCGGCGGACGAGACCAAGACCTACGGCTACCATCGGGCCAGCGTGCTCTCGGCGTTCGTCAATGCGCTGACGCTGGTGGCGCTCTCGGTGTGGATTCTCTACGAGGCCGTGTTGCGGCTGCGCGCTCCGCAACCGGTGCATGAGACCATCATGATGGCGGTAGCGGGACTCGGACTGGCGCTGAACGGCTCCATCATGCTGGCGTTGCGCGCGGCCAGCCGCAACGATATCAATATCCGCAGCGCCTTCGTGCACATGCTGGGCGACGCGCTGGGCTCGGTAGGGATCGTCCTGGGCGCGGTGGCAATCCGCTACACCGGGTGGGTGCGGGTGGACCCGGGCCTGTCGATTCTGATTGCGTTGTTGATTGTGTGGACGGCGTGGGACATCATCCGCGAATCGCTGAATATCCTGCTGGAGGGGCTGCCGCGCGGCATCCAGCTTACGGACGTGGCGCGGGCGATGGGCAGCGTGGAGGGCGTCCTGGGGGTGCACGATCTGCACATCTGGAGCCTGGGGTCGAGCACGCACGCGCTGAGTTGCCACGTGCTGATCGAGGATGTGCCGCCTTCGGCCAGCGATACTATTTTGCGCAGCCTGAACGCGCTGCTGGACCGGCAATTCGGCATCGCGCACACCACCGTGCAGTTCGAACACGTGAGCTGCGCGATTTCGGAAAACGGCTGCGCGATTCCCGTGAACGAGCCTCACGAGCATACGCATCCACACGATCATTAGGCCGGGAGACCAACGGGAATGCCGCTGAAACACGAATCGCTCTCGCAGATGGCGCTGTTTGCGGGATTGAGTGAAAGCGAGATCCAGGCGCTGGCGCAACGCGCCGTGGAGCGCCGGTTCGCCGCGGACGAAATGCTGTTTTGGGAAGGCGAGCCGTGCACGGGTATTTTCCTGCTGACCGAGGGTAGCGTCAAGATTTTCAAAACCTCCGCGGCCGGCCGCGAGATGATGCTCTCGCTGGAGACGGCGCCCTCTAGCGTGGCCGAACTGCCGTTATTCGACGGCGGACCCTATCCGGCGTCGGTTCGCGCGGTGGGGCTGGTAGCGGCGCTGTTCATCAACAAGAGCGATTTCCACCAGGTCTGCCGGCAGTTCCCGGATGTGGCGCTGAAGCTGCTGGCGGTGGTGGGACGGCGCCTGCGGCATCTGGTGGGCGTGGTGGAGTCGATGACGTTCGGCAGCGTCACGCAACGTCTGGCGCGGATCCTGCTGGATATCTCCCGGCAGGCCGGCGCCGACGAGTTCGATCTGACACTGACCCATCAGGAACTGGCGTCGCGATTGGGCACGGTGCGCGAAGTGGTGTCGCGCAACCTGGCGCGTTTCCGCGCGGAAGGTGTGGTGCAGATTCAGGGACACCAGTTGCGCATACTGGATCGCGCGAGCCTGGAACGCGAAGCCGAAGCGCAGGGGTGAAGTGGGGCAGACAATCCTGGCTGCAGCCGCCTTTCAGGCGGCGCCTTCACCATTGTGCGCGCTCGACCACTGCCAACTCTCTGGCGCCGCAACCAGCCCCGCCTTCACCGGATTGCTCTCAATGTACTCTCGGATGCGCTCAAGCTCAGCGTCCGACCTCACCAGATGATCGTAGCTCTCATCCTGCCAGAACGGCTGGCCTGTAAGCCCAAGCATCCGGTTTGCTTCATGTGCGGTAAATCCCTTCAAGGGTCCCAGCCATCGCGTCGCCACCACCTGGGGGGTCACCAAAAGGTGAACGTGATTTGGCATGACTGCAAAGGAGTGCATTTGATAGCGATGGAACCGCTGCTCCCCATCGTGCAACGACGCAACGATCAGCGCGGCGATCTCCGGCATACGTAGATACAAAGGCCCGGAAGCGGCCTTGTCGAGAATGCGATCAATCGCCACAAATGCCTTTCCGCTGGTCAATCGTTCAGGAGGAAATACGCGGCTGGCGGGCAGGCTTCCGTGCAATCGGAACGTGACAAACACAGCATGTCCCACCAGGTCCCAATGGGGCAGCCGCCTTTCGTAGTGCGTCATCTTTAACGTGGTGCTACGAGGGCAGGAGAGTTCTCACAAGAATGGGCCGGGCCGCCTGAAAGGCGGCTGCAGCCAGGATTGGCTGCCCCACTACAATTGAGTCAGTGGCGAAACATTTGCTCCTTTTTGCGGCGACTACGGGGTACCAGATCCGCGTGTTTGCGGATGCGGCGCGGCGGCTGGGGGTGGACGTCACCCTGGCGACGGATCGCTGCCACATCCTCGACGACCCGTGGGGCGACCGCGCCCTCGCGGTGAAGTTCGATCAGATTGCGGAATCGCTGAAGGCGCTTCACGGCTTGCGCGTGGATGGGGTGGCGGCGGTGGGAGACCGTCCGGCGGTGCTGGCGGCCGCGGCGGCGGAGATGCTCGGCGTGCCCTTCCACCCTCTGGCGGCGGCGCTCGCCTGCCACGATAAATTCCTCTCGCGCCAGTTGTTTCAGGCGGCGGGGATGCGCGTGCCGGCTTTCTTTCGCGCCAGCCTGTCGGATGATCCGGCGGCGCTGGCCGCGCGCGCGCCGTATCCTTGCGTGTTGAAGCCGCTGGGACTTTCGGGGAGCCGGGGCGTGATCCGCGCCAACCATCCGGCCGAGTTCGTGGCGGCGTTCCGGCGGATTGCGAAGATCGGCGAGCGCGATTTGCAGGTGGAGAGCTACATTCCGGGGCGCGAATTCGCCGTCGAGGGTCTGATGACGGGCGGAAAACTCCAGCCCATCGCCATCTTCGATAAACCGGATCTCATGGAGGGGCCGTTTTTCGAGGAGACGATCTACGTCACGCCCTCGCGCGAAACGGCGACGGTGCAGGCGGTGCTGATCGAGACTACGGCGCGGGCGGCAGCGGCGCTCGGCCTGCGCCATGGGCCGGTGCATGCGGAGCTGCGCTACAACGATGAAGGCGCGTGGATCCTGGAGGTGCATGCGCGGCCCATCGGCGGGCTGTGCGCGCGGGCCATCCGGATGGCCGACGGGATTCCGCTGGAGGAGATGATTCTGGTGCACGCGCTGGGCGGCAACGTGTGGATGGCGCAGGTGGACGGGCCGGCGTCGGGTGTGATGATGATTCCGATTCCACGCCAGGGTGGAATCTATCAGGGGGTGGAGGGAAGCGAGTGCGCGTTGGCGGTGGCCGACATCGAGAGAGTCATCATCACGGCGACGGAGGGACAGTTGCTGGTTCCGCTGCCGGAGGGGTCCAGCTATCTGGGGTTCATTTTCGCGCGGGGGGAGACGGCAGAGGCTGTGGAACTTGCCTTGCGGCGGTCGCACGCGGAACTGCGGTTCCACATTGCGACAGCGCTGGAAACGTTCAGGCCTTCGATTTAGGCGCCACGAAGTCGGGCGGCAACTGCGCGCCCTCGCCGAAGAAATACTTGTCCATCTGTTCGAGGAGGAATTCCTGGGCTTGCGCGGTGCCGAGATTGAGCCGGTACTCGTTCATGAGCATCTTCATGTGCTCGACCCACATCTTCCATGCTTCCTTGGAGACGCTGTCGTAGATCTTCTGCCCCAACGGATGGCCTTCGAACGGAATTTCGTCCAGTCCCTCCATCTCCTTCTGGAACTTCACGCAGAAGACCTTGCGCGCGCCGGGCCGGATGGCATTGTCGATCTGGTTGAAACTGCTTCCACCGCTTCCACATCCCATGCATTAAGGATAGCCCAAAGAATGCCCCCAGGAATGGGGGCATGGCAGCCTAATAGGCTACGCTACGGTGCAGGGGGGAAGCCCACGCCGATCAGGACCATGCCGAGGGCGCGCCGATCGCCAGGGGCGGTGAAGGTCCGGTCGACGCGGATTTCCACGGTCGTGCCCTGGAGCGGTTCGGCGGAGGTGAGCGTGTAGTGCCCTGGTCCCGGGTAGGTTTGGGAAGCGATTTCGCGGCCGTCCAGCAGGAGCGTCACCTGGCGCGCCTTGGCGTTCGGTGGAAGGTAAAACTCGGCACGGAGGTTCTTGGGAACGGCGGGGCTCTTGAGGATTACAACTCCGGCTTGGGACATCCAGCGATCGGCGGGGAAGATGCCGCTGACCACCTGCTCGGCGGCTTCGGGGGCGCTGATGGTCAGATATTCCTGCGTGGCATGGCGCTCCATGACGAGCCGCGCCATCACCCGGTCGACGGGGCCGGTGGAGATGCCGAACGGGAGGTAGCCTTCATCCACGGTGGAGTATCCCGAGTGGGAATTCAGTCCGATGAGGCGCAGCGGAAGTGTGGCTTGGATGTTGGCGCTAGAGAGCAGCGAAAGCGGCGCGGTGAATTCCACGTTGTGGCCGAGTTCGCTGCTCACGATGATATCGCCCGGCCGCACGTGCTGGCCCTTGCGGGCGGGCAGGGCGTGGTCGCTTTCCAGGTAGTATCGCAGGCCCCAGTCGTTGTCCACCCACACGCGGTGCCCGGCGGACGGGGCGCGCAGCGAGGCGGCGAACGCGCGGTAGCCGTCCCAGTGCTGGTAATTGACGGTGGCGAGAGAGACCGCGAGAGAGAGTTGCACGGCGAAGGCGGGGGCGAGCCATTTGGTGGGGAGGCGCGAGGCGAGGATGGCGACCGGCGCGGCCATGGGCAACAGGTAGCGGGCGGAACCGGAGAAGAAGATGGCCAGGGCGCCGGCGAAGAAGATGCCCATCCAGGCGAGCAGGAAGAGCGTGGCGGGGTCGCGGCGTTTCCGCCAGGCGAGGGCCGCGGTGGCGGGCACCAGGGCGGGAAAGACGATCCACCAGATGTGGATGAAGAGCATCAGCGCGTTCTGGAGTTTGTGCTGGATCGCCTGGAACGCGTAGGTGGAGAAGTACTCGGCAAGTTTGCCCGCCGGCATGGTCCCGGTGGTGAGGCGGGTGAAAAGTTGCCAGGCGATGAGCACGAGCAGGGGCGTGAGGAGGGTGGCATAAAGTGGGACAGGCCTCCCGGCCTGTCTTTGTGTTGCACCTGCCGACAGGCCAGGAGGCCTGTCCCACTGCACAAGGCGGAGCCTTATGCCACAAAACAGAATCGGGAGCAGGAACACCGATTGATACGCCATCATCGCAGCCGCCGCCATGGCGAGCGCGGCAAGCATCAGACGGCCGGATAGAAAGAGCGCGATGGACGCCATCCAGAAGGCCAGGAAGGGGAGATCGGCTTCGAGCGAACCGCCGTTGACGACAAACGCCGGCACGGCGAGGAAAAGTAGCGTGGCCCACAGCGGGCGTTCCGAAAAGCGGCAGGCTAGCCGCCACATGGCCCACACCGCGATCATCGAAAACACGATGTACGCGGCGTGAAACGGAACCTCATAAACGTCGCCGAAGAGGAGAATTAACCCGGCGAGCGGCCACGCGTTGCCCGGCGGGTGCGAGTGGCCGCGCAGATCCACCTGGTCGCCGAGGAAGACGTATTTCACGTCGCTGGGATGCAGCGGGTCGACGAGCGCGTGCTGCGCCTCCGTGATATAGATGTGGTCGTCGCCCTGAATCGCCTGATTGAGGAACGGGAGCCGGATGAGCAGCACCAGCCCCAGGCACAGCAGCAGGGATTTGCGGTCTACGCGGGCTTCCATCGCAACACCGGCTTGCGCGCGGCGGTGACTTCATCCACGCGGCTGGTGCGGGTATTGTAGGGCGCGTTCTTCACCATTTGCGGGTCGGTCTCGATCTCATGCGCGATGGAGATCATGGCGTCGATGAAGCTGTCGATTTCGAGCTTGCCTTCGGTTTCGGTGGGCTCGATCATGAGCGCGCCGTGGACGATCATGGGGAAGCTCACGGTGTACGGGTGGAAGCCGTAGTCGATCAGGCGTTTGGCGATGTCGCCGGTGCGTACGCCGAGTTTCGCCTGCCGGGCGTCGCTGAAGACCACCTCGTGCATGTTGGGCGATTGGTAGGGCAGATCGTAGTAGGGTTCGAGGCCCTTGCGGATGTAGACCGCGTTGAGCACGGCGTCCATGGTGGCGTTGCGCAGTCCGGGACCGCCATGCGCCTGGATGTAGGCTAGGGCGCGCACCAGCACGCCGAAGTTGCCGTAGTAGGCTTTGACGCGGCCGATGGAGTGCTTGCGCTTGTAGTCGAAGGCCAATTTCTTGCCTGCGCGCTTGAGGCGCGGGGTGGGCAGAAACGGCTCCAGCACCTTCTTGACCGCGACCGGGCCCGCGCCCGGACCGCCGCCGCCATGGGGCGTGGAGAAGGTCTTGTGGAGGTTGAGGTGCATCACGTCGACGCCGAAATCGCCGGGGCGCGCGATGCCCACCAGGGCGTTCATGTTGGCGCCGTCCATGTACAGCATGGCGCC
>JADGNT010000464.1 GCA_017883345.1 Candidatus Solibacter sp.
CTGCCGCGTCCCGACTCCTCGGGACGCGCTTTGGAGCACGCCCGGCAGGCGTCCCGATGAGTCGGGACGCGGCCGGCACGAGTGCCGGCGCCACATAGCGTGACGCCAAAGTTGGGCGCTGCCGGACGTTGCGCCTGGAGGCAAGCCCTACAGCGGCAGCCGCAGGCGGGCCACGCAGCCCGCGCCATCCAGCCGATTCTCCAGCGACAACGCGCCGCCGTGGCCTTCGGCGATCTGGCGGCTCAGCACCAGCCCGATACCGCTGCCGCCCGGCTTGGTGGTAAAGAACGGAACAAAGAGGTTGGCCGTGCTGGAGAGGCCCGGCCCTTCGTCTTTGACCCAGACCTCCAGCATGGTGTCGCGTTGCCAGCCCACGGTCACGCGTCCTTGGGTGGCCAGCGACGCGTCCGCCGCATTGCGCAGCAGGTTGATCAGCACTTGTTCGAGCTGATCCGGGTCGCCCTGTATGGTGAAGTTCGGCCCGCTCTCCACCTGCACCGGCAGCCGCGTCTCGAAGCTCACGGCGCGGCCCACGCAATCCGCCACCGAGAGCGGTTGCAGTTGCGGGCGCGGCAGTTTGGCCAGCCGGGCGTAGGCGCCGATGAAGCGGCTGAGGCTGTCGGAGCGCGACATGATCACGCTCAAGCCGCGGCGCATATCGTCCCGCCAATCGTCGGGCAGCGGCTGGCGCGCGACGATCGACTCCAGGCTGCCGGCGATGGATTTGATCGGCGTCAGCGAGTTATTCAGTTCGTGGCCCAGCACGCGCACCAGGCGCTGCCAGGCATGCAGTTCCTGCTCGCTCAACGCCTGCGTGAGATCGGAAATCACCACCAGTTCGAGCGGCAGACCGTGCTCGCGGATGCGCGTGCGGCGAACTCCCCAGCGGCCCGGGCCGCCGGGAAACACCGTCTGCAGGGTAGTCACCGCGGGACCGTCCAGGCATACTTCCAAATGCAATTCGCCGGCGGTCTGACCGAGCAGCCGCTCGGCAGGGCCGGCCAGCAGCCGCTCGCCCGCGCGATTCACCAGGCGCAGACGCTGGTTCTCATCGAACGCGAAGATGGCCACCGCGATTTCGCGCATCACGGTGCGCAGCAGGGTGGTGGCCTCCATGGCGCCGAGGCGCTGTTCGCGCAGCGTGCTGCCCAGCGTATTGACCTCGCGCATGACTTCGCCCAGCGCGTCGTCGGGCCGGGGCGACCGGCCGCGCACCGAAAAATCCCCCTCGCGCAAGGCGCCCAACAGGTTGGCGAGCGTCTGCAAGGGGAACACCACGCGCTCGCGCACCGCGAAGGCAAACCCCAGCCAGGCGCCGGAAATCAGCACGCTCAGCGTCCACTGCACTTTGGCGGAGAAATCGCCGCTCCACAGCATCCACAGCGCGGCGGCGGAACCGGGCAACCCGGCGAGCAGCGCCAGCAGGACTACGCGGCCTTCATGGCTGAGTAGGGCGGGTTTGTCGCTCGCGTTCATAGCCGGCCCCCAACAGGCCATATCGTTGTAGCCGCCGGTAGAGCGCGCTCCGGCTCAAACCGAGCGCATTGGCGGCGTGGCTGACGTTGCCGCTGAAACGCGCCAGCGCCTTCTTGATGAGCAGCGCCTCCACATCTTCCAGGCTCATTTCCTCCAGCTTCGGCGGACCCTCGCGCCCCGCCCGCAGCCCCAGGTCGACGGCGCGCACCACGTCACCCTGCGCCATCAGCACGGCCCGCTCCACGGCGTGGTCCAGTTCGCGCACGTTGCCCGGCCAGGCGTGGGCCAGCAGCGCCTTGATCGCAGATTCGTCGAACCCCGTCAACGGCTTGCGGTAGTGCTCGGCGTGCTGCCGCAGGAAGTGGGCGGCTAGAATCGATATATCCTCGCGCCGGTCGCGCAGCGGAGGCAGCCGCAGTTCGATGGTGTTCAGGCGGAAAAGCAGATCCTGGCGAAACTTGCCCTCCGCCACTTCTTTCGCGATATCGGCATTGGTCGCCGACAAGACCCGTACATCCACGCGCCGCGTCTTCGACGACCCCACGCGCTCGAACTCGCCGGTTTCCAGCGTGCGCAGCAGTTTGGATTGCAGTCCCTGTGAAATATTGGCGATCTCGTCCAGAAACAGCGTGCCGCCCTCGGCCATTTCGAAACGGCCCACGCGATCGCTCTTGGCGTCGGTAAACGCCCCCTTGACGTGCCCGAAGAGTTCGCTCTCAAACACGCCCTCCGCCAGACCGCCGGTATTCACCGTCACCAGGGGGCGCGTGGAGCGCATCGAAACCGAGTGCAGCGTCAGAGCCACCAGTCCTTTGCCCGTGCCGTTTTCGCCGGTGATGAACACGTTGGCGTCCGACGGGCCCACCCGCGAGATCACGTCCAGCACGGGACGCATGGCCGCCGATTGGGCGATCAGTTGCGGAAAACGCTCGGCGCGCAGCGCGCGATTCTCCGCTTCCAGGCGCTGCCCCCGGCGCAGCGCGCGCCCCAGTTCGATCTGCGTCTTGAGGATCGCCGAAAGCCGCGCGTTGTCCCACGGCTTCTGGATGAAATCGCGCGCCCCGCGGCGCATCGCCTCCACCGCCAGTTCCACGCTGCCCCACGCCGTCATCACGATCACCGGCAGCGTGGTATCCAGCAACTGTATGCGGTTGAGGAGATCCAGCCCTTCCTGCCCGCTGGTGGTATCGCGCGTGTAATTGAGGTCCATCAGAACCGCATCGAAATCGCGCGATTCCACTTCGTCGATCACGGCGGCGGGCGAGTTCACGGGCACGGCCAGATAGCCTTCACCCTTGATAAGGAAGCGAAGCGCTTCGAGGACATCCGGCTGGTCGTCGGCCACCAGGATGCACGGCGTGCGAATGTCGGAAGATTTCATCGGTCGCTCAATTGTGGCACTTGCCGTGCCAACTGCTATGTGCCTGTTCAGTAAGCGGTTACTACTACACTAGCAGGGCGCGCCAGTGTCCGATAATGGGACGCACCCGCCATTTTGGGACATCGCCGGGTGGGGCGGCCCCCCCTGAGCGCTAAGCTAGCGGGGATTACCTGAATATTCCGCTCCCAATTTTTCCCACGTCGCCGTCTGATGGACCCCGACCCGTCGCAGTGTTGGATCTGTACCGGAACCTCTTACTCAACGATTACTTCCGAGTGGCCGACCACCCGCCACACCGAGGATGCTCCCATTTTTCAACGAATTGCCGCCTCGCCGAGTATGCGTCAGCTCGCCTTACGGGTAGAATTGAAATGACATGCTGAAGCGCGTATACATCGACAATTTTCGTTCCTTCGTGAACTTCGAGTTGCGGCTCGGCCAGCAGCAGCTCATATTGGGGCTGAATGGTAGCGGCAAGTCAACGCTTTTGGAAGTCCTCCGCGCCATCAAGAGACTCGTCACAGGCGATGCACATCCAGAGTTGCTGTTTCCCGAGACCACGCGCACTCGCTGGCAGACCCTATCGCGACAGACTTTCGAGCTGGATGTGGACCTCGGCGCGAGCTACCAATTCAAGTTGGAGCTCGATTCGTGGGGCAGTCCGGCAAGAACTCGGATAAAGCGGGAAATCGTCATTTGTGACCGGAGACCTGTGTTTGAGTTCGTTGAGGGCGAAGTTCATCTATTCAACGACCATTTCGAACACAAGGTTACGTACCCGTTTGACTGGTTCAGGTCTGCTCTGGCTACCGTTCAACGACGACCCGAAAACACGAAGTTGATGCAGTTCAAGAACTGGATCGAGAACCTGCATTGCTTGCAGTTGAATCCGCATAGCATGTCTGAACGGACGGAACGCGAAGACGCGGAGCCCGCATTCGATATGTCCAACTTCGCCTCGTGGTACAGGCATATGACTCAGGAGCGCCAGGACTCTGCATCGAAGTTGCAGGATCACTTGCGCCAGATCATACCGGGGTTCGAGTCGCTAGACCTCCGTTCCGCCGGGGCGAACCTTCGAGTTCTGGCTGTCCGGTTTGCTATTCCTCCCATATCTTCGCCTTCTAACAGCTTCGAGGTCGCGTTCGGTGAACTTTCCGATGGTCAGCGCGTTCTCATCTGTCTCTACGCACTGCTGAACTTCGTGGCAAAGGACAATGCGTGCCTCTTTCTCGATGAGCCCGAGAACTACATTGCCATACCTGAGATACAGCCGTGGCTCATGGACCTGCGCGATCGGATCGAGGACCTTGGCGGACAGGTCATCTTGATCTCGCACCATCCCGAGATAGTCAACTATCTCGCACCGGAGTTTGGCCTAGTCTTCGAGCGGGATGGCCCGGGCCCCGTCCGGGTCCGGAACTACCAGCCTGACCAGTCGCTGCCGCCGTCAGAGCAAATCGCACGGGGATGGTCGGTCGATGGCTGAGCGAATCGCCAATATCATTCTCCTGGTCGAGGACATCAACCAGGAGAACCTGCTGAGACGCTATTTGCAGCGCCTCGGTCATGACAACCGGAATATGCGCACCCGGATATTGCCGCACGGGCAGGGTTCAGGTGAGCAGTTTGTCCGTGAAAGCTATGCTCCGGAAGTACGTGCGATACGAGCGCAACTGACTCGGACAAGGGCGTGTCTCATTGCCATGATCGACGCCGACGCAGGATCAATTGATGATCGTACGCAGCAGTTCGAACGAGCACTTCGGGATGCTGATGAACTTCCGAGAAGCCCGACGGAGCCGATTCTAAATCTGATACCGAAGAGAAACGTGGAGACATGGATTCTCTGCCTTAACTTTGCGTTGGTCGACGAGGTGAGCAATTACCGTCATGACCCCCGTGTCAATCCTCAGTCAATCAAAACCGCCGCCAACACCTTGTATTCGTGGACACGACCCAATTTCGTCTTTCCTAATATCTGTGCCCCCTCACTTCATGCTTGCCAGCCTGAGTTTCGCAGAGTACCTGGTGACGAATGACATTTCGGCGCGGACCGCGCG
>JADGNT010000465.1 GCA_017883345.1 Candidatus Solibacter sp.
GACTTCGAAGAACTGTTGCGCATTTTCAACGAAAACGGCGTTAGATACCTCATCGTGGGCGGCCACGCGGTGATGCTATATACCCGAACCCCGATACACGAAGGATCTGGATGTGTGGATTGACGCCAGCGCGGAGAACGGAGAGCGGGTGTATCGGTCGCAGTTGGCGTTCGGCGCGCCTCTGGCCGGCCTGACCGCGAAAGATTTCGCCGAGGAAGGGTCGTTTTACCAGATGGGTATTCCGCCGGTGCGGGTGGATGTCCTGATGTCGATCGATAGGGTGAGCTTTGCCGAGGCTTGGTCCAACCGTCAGCAGTTGAGGCTGGGCAATGCGAAAGCCTGGTTCATTGGACGCGCTGAATTGATCCGCAACAAGCGGGCGGTCGGGCGGCACATCGACCTGCACGACGCGGAGTTGCTGGGGTAGGCTGCGCTGACGGGCGCAGTAGACAGGGAGGTTTGTGTGAGAGACACGAAATACGCTAGAGAGCTGTGCGAACCAGGAGTGAAAAAATGGCCCACCGGTTCCGAGGGAAGGATTGAACGCCTGCTGATCAAGAAGAGCCGGACAGAAGAAATCCGATTCTCTTGGTGGAAGGACGGCCGCCTCGCCACACGGCCCCTCGACCTTTCAGAAGAAGACCTTGTTACGTTATTCGAAGACGCCATAGCCAAGGATGTCTTCACAACCGAGTTCAAGTCGCGCCTCAAAGGTCTGCTGTAGAGTCACCAGGGAAGTTCCGTTTGCCGACGTGGCGCAGGCACTCATGCCTGCTGCGCCGAGACTCGTCTCGGCGCTTCGCCGTAACCATGAGAATTTGCCCATCCAGAACCCACTGATTCACATGCGACAATTCCGCCGCCGTCTGCCTCACCACCATCCAGAAGGAAAGTGGCTTTTCGTGACCTGGCATCTTCACGGCAGTCTCCCACAGGCCATGTTTCCTCCTCCCGGCAGACCCTCGTCGGGCTCGGCGTTTGTCTGGATGGATCGGTATCTCGATTCAGTTCGCTGTGGGCCCGTATATCTGGCTCAGGAGCCAATCGCCCGCATCGTGGCCGCATCGTTGCGGCGTGGCGTGCTGCTGGGCCACTATGAGCTCGGCGCTTATGCGATCATGGCCAACCATGTCCACGTGTTGTTATTGCCCAAAGTCCCGCCATCGCTCCTGCTGCAGTCGCTGAAGGGGGCGACGGCGCGGCAGGCAAATCTACTCCTGGGCCGCACGGGAGAGACGTTCTGGCAAGCAGAGTCTTACGATCACTGGGTACGCGATGAAAGCGAGTGGGACCGAATTGCCGCCTATATCGAGGACAACCCGGTGAAAGCAGGGCTGGTGCAGTGCAAGGAAGACTACCGATGGTCGAGCGCAGGTAAGTGGGACAAGAGCGCCGAGACGAGTCTCGGCGCTGCAGCCACGAGTGGCTGCGCCACAACCCTCACTCCGTAAGTCCCGCCAGCGCCTCCACCTTCCTCCTCGCCGCGCCCGAGTCGATCGACACCACGCCGAGCGCCATGCCCTCGAGAAAAGTCTCCGCTTTCCCGGCGGCGACCAGTGCGGCGGCGGCGTTCACCAGCACGATATCCCGCTGCGCACCCCGTGCGCCCGCGAGCACGGCATTGGCGATTTCCAGATTCACCTGACGGTCGCCGCCGCGCAGGTCGTCGGCAGTCGCCGTCTGCACGGCAAAATCCGAAGGCTCCAGGACGCGCGCTTCCACCCTGCCGTCGCGGATCTCCCAGGCGGACGTCGGACCCGTGGTCGTGATCTCGTCCAGGCCGTCGGAGCCGTGGACCACGAAGCCGCGCCGCATGCCGAGCGCGGCAATCGCTCCCGCCATCAGTTCGGCGGCGTGGAGCGAGGGGGCGCCGATGAGTTGCGCCGTGGCGCCGGCCGGGTTGGTCAACGGGCCGAGCAGGTTGAAGACGGTGCGCATTTTGAGATCGACGCGCACCGGATGAGCGTGTTTCATGGCGGTGTGGACCGCCGGGGCGAAGAGGAATCCGATGCCCACCTGGCGGATGGCGCGGGCGGTGGCGGCGGGCGCCAGATCGAGGCGGATGCCCCAGGCTTCCAACAGATCGGCGCTGCCGCACTGGCTCGAAATCGAGCGATTGCCGTGCTTGGCCACGTACACCCCGGCGCCGGCCACTACGAAAGCGGCCACGGTGGAGATGTTGAATGTGTTGGCGCCATCGCCCCCTGTGCCGCAGGTGTCGAGCAGGGTCTCGCCGGCGAGACCGGCGTCGATGGGGACGGCCATCTGCCGCATGGCGCGCGCGAAACCGACCAGTTCGTCGACCGTTTCGCCCTTCATTTTGAGGGCGATCAGGAAGGCCGCGATCCGCGCATGGCTGGCCTCGCCGCGCAGAATAATCCGCATGGCGGCTTCGGCGTCGGCGGCGGGCAGATCGTGTTCGGCGACCAGGCGGATCAGGTACGGCAGAAGCGGCATGATATATTGGGTTTTCTGTAGGCTAACACAGCGAATCCATGAAAATTCACGAGTATCAGGCCAAAGCCATCCTGGCCCAATTCAATGTTCCTGTGCCGCGAGGCCATGTCGCATACACGGTGGAAGAGGCGGAAGCCGCCGCCAGAGCGCTCGGCGGCTCGGTGGTGGTGAAGGCGCAGATCCACGCCGGCGGGCGCGGCAAGGGCGGTGGCGTCAAGGTGGCGAAAGACGCCACCGAGGCGCTCGAACTGGCGCGCAAGATCATGGGGATGACGCTGATCACCCACCAGACCGGCCCGGAAGGGCGCGTGGTGCAGCGCCTGCTGATCGAAGAAACCCTGCCCATCGAGCGCGAACTGTACCTCGGCATCGTGCTCGACCGCGTACAGGGCAAGCCCGTATTTATGGCTTCGGCGGCGGGCGGCATGGACATCGAAGAGGTCGCCGCCAAGACGCCGGAACTGATCCTGAAGGAGACCATGGAGTTCCCCGGTCTCAGTCCCTACCAGGCGCGCAAATTGGCCTTCGGCATCGGCATCCCCGCGGCGAGTGTGCATGCGGCGGTGTCGGCGATGACGGCGCTCTCCAAGGCATACTATGCAACGGATGCGTCGCTGGCGGAGATCAACCCGTTCATCCTCACCAAGGACGGCAAGGTCTACGCGCTCGACGCCAAAATCACGCTCGACGACAACGCGCTCTACCGTCACAAGGAACTGGTGGAACTGCGCGATCTCAACGAGGAAGACCCGCTCGAAGTCGAGGCTTCGCGCTACGGGCTGAATTACATCAAGCTGGATGGCACGGTGGGCTGCATGGTCAACGGCGCGGGCCTGGCGATGGCCACCATGGACATCATCAAGTTCGCGGGCGGCTCGCCGGCCAACTTCCTGGACGTGGGCGGCGGCGCGAGCGCGGAACAGGTCAAGAACGCGTTCCGCATTCTGCTCTCGGATCACCATGTGAAAGCGGTCCTGATCAACATCTTCGGCGGCATCCTGCGCTGCGATACGCTGGCCAGCGGAGTGGTGGGGGCGGCGAGGGACCTCAATATTCAGGTGCCGATCGTGGTCCGCATGGAAGGCACCAACGTGGAACTCGGTCGGCAGATCCTGCTGGACTCCGGCCTCAATTTCACGGTGGGCGCGGACATGTTGGACGCGGCGCAAAAGGTAGTCAAACTGGCTGCGCGGTAACCGCCGCCCCGCGAGGAAAAATGGTCCCACGAGGAAACGATGAGCGTACTGGTAGATAAAAATACACGACTGATTGTTCAGGGATTCACCGGCAGGGAAGGCACTTTCCACGCCCAGCAGTCCATCGCCTACGGCACCAACGTGGTGGGCGGCGTGGTGCCCGGCAAGGGCGGAAGCAAGCACCTGGATTTGCCGGTGTTCGATACCGTGGAGCAGGCGGTGAAAGCAACCGGCGCCAATGCCACCGTGATCTTCGTGCCGCCGCCGTTCGCCGGCGATGCCATCATGGAAGCGGCCGATGCCGGCCTGCCCCTGGTGGTGTGCATCACCGAAGGCATCCCGACCCTGGATATGGTGAAGGTCTGGCAATTCCTGCAAGGCCGCAAGACGCGCCTGATCGGGCCCAACTGCCCCGGCATCATCTCGCCGGGAAAGTGCAAGATCGGCATCATGCCGGCCTCCATCCACCTGGAGGGCCATGTGGGCGTGGTATCGCGCTCGGGCACGCTGACCTACGAAGCCGTGGGGCAGTTGACGAAGCTCGGGATCGGCCAATCCACCTGCATCGGGATCGGCGGCGACCCGATCATCGGGACCACGTTCCTGGACGCGCTGGAGCTGTTCAATGCGGACCCGGACACGCACGCCATCATCATGATTGGCGAGATCGGCGGCAACGCCGAGGAGACCGCGGCGGCCTATATCAAGGCCCACGTCACCAAGCCGGTGATCGGTTTCGTGGCCGGCCAGACCGCGCCGCCGGGACGCCGCATGGGACACGCGGGCGCGATTATCGCCGGCGGGAGTGGCAAGGCGTCCGACAAGATCAAGGCCATGGAAGCGGCAGGCATCACGGTCTGCCCGACGCCGGCCGATTTGGGAGTGAAAGTGCAAAGCCGCTTATGAGTGTCGAACGTACGTTTTCCATTATTAAACCCGATGCCGTGGCAGCCGGGCAGGCCGGAGAAATCCTGGCCATGATTCAGCAGGCCGGCTTCAAGATTGTGGGCCTGCGCATGACGCGGCTCGCTGAAGCCGAGGCCCAGGGTTTCTACGCGGTGCACAAGGAGCGCCCCTTCTATAGCGGCCTGGTCAAGTTCATGACCGAGGGGCCGATTATCGTGATGGCGCTGGAGCGCGAGGATGCCGTCAAGGGCCTGCGCGAAGTCATGGGCGCCACCAACCCGGCCAATGCCGCCGAGGGCACGGTCCGCAAGCGGTTTGCCGCCAACATCGAGCGCAACTGCATTCACGGGTCGGACGC
>JADGNT010000466.1 GCA_017883345.1 Candidatus Solibacter sp.
TGGCGCGCGTGATTCGCTATTACGGCGAAGCGTATCTCGGGATACGTCTGGGCGAGGATGCCCACGGGTTCCTGGCCCGCAACGTCTGGAACATCGCCGGCATCGCCGTCACCATGGCGCTGGTGCTGGTAGGCTTGATCAGGTGGTATGATCGGCGTCGGGCGGAGGCGTGAAGCGTGCGGTCCTCGAAGCGGAAAGTGGTGATCGCGGTTTTGGGCGGATGCGTCCTCTTGGCCGTACCTGGTTTCCTTCTGTTCCGCGCCAAAGATCTCTCTCCGGGTTACGTACCGCTCCACACCTTCCTGGATGACGCCGCGGGCCTGATGGACGGCACGCAGGTGCGGCTCAACGGCATCCCTATCGGCTACCTGGACGCCCAGAAGCTCACCAACTCGCGCAACCCCAATCGGAAAATCGAATTCGATCTGAAAGTGAGAGAGCGCTACCTGCGCGAGATCCCGGTGGATTCGGTGGTGGGCCTGGCTTCCGACAACCTCCTGGGAGACCAGTTCATCGGGATTCGCCGCGGGCGGAGTGCGCAGCACGTCCAGGCGGGCGCCGAATTGGGCATCACCCAGACGCAGGACATCACCAGGATGATGGCGCAGATGAGCCGGCAACTGGACCGCCTGCAGGCGGTGGCCACGCGCGCCGACAAGTTGATGTCGAGCGTGGACAAAGGTAGCGGCGCTATCGGCAAGATCGTGCAGAATCCGCAATTGCAGACGGGCGCCGGGGTCTCTGGCGAACTCGATCGATTGATGGCCGACATACAGCACGGACATGGCACGGTCACGAAGCTATTCTATGATGACCCGCTCGGCCCCCAATTGCAGGCGCCGCTGAAGCGGCTGGACGCGATCATGGCGAGCGCGGAAGCCACGTCCGCCAGGCTGAAGGAATTCAAGGACGGCCTGGAGCGGGCCACCGCGGAGTTTCACACGCTCGAGACCGAGATCGGCGCAGGCAAGGGTTCGTTCGCCAGGCTCGGCCAACTGCAAGCGCGCTACGACGAGTTGACATTCAAGATCGGCGGCATGATGGACAAGATCAACTCCGGACAGGGCACGGTGGGACAGTTGATGGTGAACCCGCAACTCAACGCAGCGCTGGCCGGGACGACACGCGAGTTTCAGGAACTGGCCAAGGGTTTGAAGGCGAACCCGCGGAAGTTTATCGCCCTCCGGCTGTTCTGAAATAGCGCAGGCGCTACGATTTGACCTTGGGTTACCGTCTCTGGGAGTATATGGAATAAGGAAGCACGGCGACTCTGGCGGCCAAAGGAAGACCATGGACAGACTACAAGCTCACCAGTTGCTCGATCAGCTCGGCCCCGCCCAGTTCGACGCCATCGTCAAGCTGCTCGAAGTCATGATCCGCGAGGAGGATGGCGAGGAACTGACGGTGGAAGACCGCCGCGCGGTCGTCGCTTCGCGTGACTACTTCCGGCAGAACCCGGAAGGCGGCATTCCCTTCGAGGAGGTGGTCGCCGAGTGCGGCTTCACGATGGACCAGGTCCGCCAACACCAGGGCGAGTAAGATTCCCAGTGAAGAGAATTCGCTTCCACCCGAACGTTCCGCAGGAAGTCCGCGCTATCGAGCAGCGCGCCGCCCTGAATATTCTGACGGCCATCCATCGCTACGCCGCAACCGGCACTGGCAGAGTCAAGCCGCTCAGCGGCGAGTTCGAGGGCTTACTCCGGCTGCGCGTCGGCAACCACCGCGTGATCTTCGACGAGACGGAAGATACCATCACCATCCACCGGGTCCGTGATCGCCGCGACGCCTACCGCTGAAATATCAACACGTTCCCATATTGGAGCCTCGGGTTTCACAATGAGCCGGAACCGGACTCATGGGGGCTCACTTCATGGGCGCGGTGTAATCATCCTTGAGTTTGTCTGTCATCGAGGCCCGTCTCGGGTGGTTGCTGGGGCTCCATGCGGCCTTACTGCCCGGTAATCGTAATCAAGGCCAGATTGCCGGCGGCGTCCCAGGTGTATTTGATGGTGCTGCCGTCGCTCCACGATACGTCCGTGAGGCGATTCAGGCCGTCGTAGGAGTAAGTGGCGCTGCTGTTCGGGGTGAAGCCGGAACCGATCAAGGTGAGCAGGTCGCTGGTGGCGGATTGCGCGTTGCCGGCCGCATCGGTGGCGGTGACGCGGAGGACCGCGGTGCGAGTGGGCGCGATGTCGGAGGGCAGGTTCCAGTCGTAGGCTTGCAGGGTGCCGCCGAGGCTGGCGAACGGGTCGGCGAAGGTCTTGCCGCCGTCGGTCGAAAGCGCGATATCGTGAGCGGCCACGCCGACGTTATCGTCGGACTGCCACTGGATGCGGTAGGTGGTGCCGCCGGGGAGAACTTCGCCGCCGGTCGGCCGCACCAGCGCGATCACGGGAGCTTCCGTGTCGGTCACCGGGCAGGTGTTGGTGTCGTCCTGCAGGCTGACGCGATAGCTGCCCAGATTGAGCGCGCCGCGATCGCGCACCAGGAGCGTGTATACGCCGTCGGCGGGAAGCACACGGCGCAACAGGCCGTTGGAACTGGTGGAGAGGAGCGCGCCGGCCGTGCTGTACATCTCGACGAATGGGGAATACGCGCCCGAGCGCGAGGACAGGCGGATGGAGTACTGGTCGCCGCCAGAGGCGTTGAAGGAGAAGGTGTCGAGCTGTCCGGGAAGATTCACCTGGCGCAAGGTGGTCTGGCCGCAGGTCAGCGACAGCGGCGAACAGGGGTTGTTGGGACGCTGGAAGGCGAGGGTGTACGCACCGGTCTCGGTGAGGGCGCCCGAGGGGCTCACCACCACCAGATAGTTGCCGGCGGCGGCGGCTTTCTGGGTGACGTCGGAGGTGGCGGCGATGCGCGCGCCGGCGGGGTCGAAGATTTCAATCTGCGGCGAGAAATTATCGCTGATGCGGGTGAAGATCAGCCGTAGGGTGTCGCCGGCGCTGGCGGCGAAGGTGTAGTAGCGGAACTGATTGGATGGGGAGAGCGCGCCCGCGGTGGCAGCGCCGCAGGCGAGGGGCGATGCGCCGGCCGGCTGGTTCAAAAGCTGCCAGGCGAAGCTGTATCCGCCCGCGGTGAGCGGTACCGTGGCGCCGAGGATCACGGTATAGTTGCCGGAAGCCTCCGCCTTGCGGGAGAGGCTGAAGACGCCGGAATCGAGGCGCACGCCGTCGGGATCGTAGATCTCCATCTGGGAGGCGAAGCCGGCCGTGGAAGAGCTGCTGCGCAGGGAGAGCACGTCGCCGCTGGAGGCCGCGATGCGATACGCCAGAAACGGGGCCGTGGCCGAGACGACCCCATTGACCGTCGCGCCCTGTGGCGCGGGCACGGAGCAGGCGTTGACGGTGCGCAGCAGGTCGAGCGTGAAGCTGGAGGCGGCTGGTGTCTTGCTGGAATCGGTGGCGATCACGGTGTAGGCGCCGGCGGCCGGCTTGGTCACGTCGACGCCGGCGAAGTTGCCGGGGAGGGGCTGGCCCACCAGGTTGCCCCGGGAATCGTAGACTTCGATGGCGGGTTGCGGAGCGCCGCTGCCGGGCAGCATGCGCACGCTGAAGGATTCGCCGGCGCCGGCGGTGTAAGTGTAGACGCTGCTCGCCAGCGCCCGCGGGAGACTGCCCGCGGAGGGCGCGCCGCAACTCAACGGGGCGGCATCGCAGGGCCGGTTGAGGCGCAATAGGGAGAGCGAGTACGCGCCGCTTTGCCCGCTGTCGAAGCTGTCGGTGACGACCAGGGTGTAGGCGCCGTCCGCCGGAACCGTGAAATTGGCCCGCGCCAGGTCGGTGGTATTGACGAACTGAATCGGGGCGCCGGTAGTATCGTAGATATCGAGGCGCGGCCGGAAGAGGCTGCTGGCATCGGGACGCAGCAGGCGCACCAGATACGAATCGTTGGCGCTGGCGGAGAGGGAGTAGACTTGGTTGCGGATTACGCCGGTGACGGCGCCGTCCACCACCGACGAGCAGGGGGAGAGCGCCTGCGCGCCATCGCAAGGCCGGTTGAGGCGAAGCGTGCTGAGGGAATAGGCTCCCAGGCTGCCGTTGAGCGGGCCGGAGACGATCACCGAATACTTGTCCGACTTGGGAAAGGTGATGGTAGCGGTAGATGCGGCATGGCCGGATGCGCTGCCCGGCGGCACGACACCCACGCTGGCGCCCTTGGAATCGAAAATCTCGGCCGAGGGTGTGAAACCACCGGAGGTGTCGGGCCGCGCGGCGCGGAACTGGTACATGTCGCCGCCGTTGGCCTGGATGGTGTATGACGCGAAAGTGAGGGGGCTGGTCAGCACGCCGTCCACGATGGAGTTGCAGGTGAGTGCGGGACCACCGCACCCGCCGCCGCTGAGCTTGGTGGCGGAAACGTAATAGTTGCCGCCGAGTGTTCCGGTGAGCTCGTAGACCACCACGGTGACCGTGCCGGTGATGGTGGCCGTCCAATCATAGCGGCCGTAAAGGTGGGCGAAAGAGGTGAAAGACAGGTGCTTGCTGGTGGGGTCCACATTGACGGCGAACGACCGGTTGCCCTGGGCCGGATCGGCGGCGTAGATGGCGAATAAGAAATCCGTGTTGGTGTTGGGTAAACCCGAGGCGGCAACGCGCAGCAGGCGGAAGGACACGACGTCGCCGGTCTGTACGGAGAACTGATAGGTATCCACCTGACCGGGCACCGAGGTGGAGATGGCCCCGGCAAGGGAACGTCCGCAGGTCAGGGTGGGATTCGCTCCGCAAGGGCGGTTGAGCCGCGTCAGGACTACGTGGATGCTGGCGGAAGCGTTCTGGTTGGTACTGACCAGCCGCAGGGTGAACGTGCCCTCGGTGTGCAGATCGAATTCCAGCCCGGAGAAGACTTCGCCCGCGAAGTTGCCGGCTAGATCGGGCGGGGTAGCGCCGGCTACGGCCGGATC
>JADGNT010000467.1 GCA_017883345.1 Candidatus Solibacter sp.
GCGCGGCCGCGGTCGTTCTTCGGGTTGGTCCAGTCGGCGTGGTGGTCGTAGACGAAGCCGCGGTAGAACAGCAGACCGCCGTGCGCAGCGAGGGCGCGCGCCACCACGTTGGCGGCGTCGGCGTGGGTTCGGCCATAGGTGGAAGGGCCGACGCGGCCTTCGGAATCGGCCTTGAGCACGAAGCCGGCCAGGTCGGGAACGGCCGTGTAGAGCGCATCAACGCGGTCTTTCCACCAGGACGCCACTTTGGCATCGAGGGGATCGAAGGTATCGAGCCCGCCGAGGGTTTTGGGACTGCCGAAATCGACGGCCAGGGCGACGCGAACGCCCCAGGGGCGGAAGGCTTCGGCGATGCGCACCACCTGCGGAATGAAATCGGCGGCCAGCACGCGCGGGTTGGCGTTGACGTTGTTGATCGAGCAGGCGCTGATGCCGAGCGAGGCCAGCAGGCGGCCGTACTCGCCGACGCGGCTTAAATCCTCGCGGGCTTGCAGCTTGTCCCAGAAAATGGAGCGTCCGCCGTAGCCGCGCTCGATGGAACCATCCAGGTTGTTCCACTCGTTGACCCAGCGCACCGGGGCGTAGGGCGACTGCTTCTCATGGAGCGCGGCGACAGGTTCGCCGAGGGCGATTTTTCGCAGGAATCCGAACACGCCGTAGAGCACGCCGCGATCGTTGGCGGCGGTGATCACGGTGTAGGAGACGCCGCCGGCGGACGCCGTGGTCAGCCAGTATCCATCCAAGGGCAGGGCGGCTTCGAGGCGGAGTTGGGGCGCGGCTTGCTTCAGGTCGGAGAGAGTTCCCAGCAGGATGGCGCTTTCCGCGGGCAGGCCGGATTGTATGCGCAGGGTGCGGCCGAGCATGCCGCGGATGCCGCGGAGCAATTCGCGTTGCGCAGACTGCGCCACGGGCGTGGCGGTGTAGGTGGCGACGGCTGCCGGCAGGCTCGAACGGTATTGACGGGCTGAGGCCTCGTCCAGCGGGGCGTGCCTCAACCAGGCATCGGCGCCGCTTTCGGCGTGGAGGACGACGAGGAGGTTGGCGATCAGGAAAAGATAGCGCAGCATGATGGGGGTGCCTCGTTTGAGAGTGGGAGTGCAGGTGGGACAGACCATCGCCTTTCGTGGTCTGTCATGCCTAGCCAAATCACGGCTGAGCGACAGACGACAAAAAGCGATCGTCTGTCCCACCTCTGACTTGACCACATGGTATTCAGCAGGCATCAGTGAGGGATGGAAACCGGGCGATCGTCTTTGGGATCGGCCCAGCGGTCGTTGGGAACGATGGGTGTCCAGCCGGGGCGGCCGGGATCCCGATCGTAGGGGTAGCCGCCGAGACGCTTGTAGAGTTCGCTGTACTCGCGCAATTTTTCGCGATCCAGCTTGACGCCGAGGCCGGGTTGATCGGGCACACGGATCCGGCCGTTTTCGTAGCGCATGAGGCCACCTTGAATGACGTCGTCCGTCAAGTGATGGTAGTGGGCATCGGCGGCGAAGGAGAGGTTGGGGATGACCGCGCCGAGATGCAGCATGGTGGCCAGTTGAATGCCGAGTTCGCCGGAGGAGTGGACGGCGACGCCGAGTTGGAAGGTCTCGCAGACGGCGGCGGCTTTCACGCAGGCGCGGATGCCGCCCCAGAAGGTGGTGTCGAGCAGAATCACGTCCACCGCGGTATCGAGGACATTGGCGGCGAGTTGTTCGAAGTTGACCACCACGGTATTAGTGGCCAGCGGCACGCGCACCATTTCGCGGGTGCGGCGCATGCCGTTGAGGCCGTAGACCGGATCTTCCAGGTAGTCGTTGCGCAAGCCCTCGATGGCCTGGCCGAAGCGGATGGCCTGTTCGGTGGACCAGACGGCGTTGGGGTCGAAACGGTAGGAGTCGCCGGGAAATTCGGCGGCAAGGGCGCGATAGGCTTCGAGCTCGTAGTCCTGGGGAAAGACGCCGGCCTTCATCTTGTGACTGGTGAAGCCGAAACGTTGTTTGAGGGCGCGGGCATTTTCGAGCACCTGGTCGATGGTGCGGACCTCGCCCGTGCCGGTCGCGGGGTCGGGGTAACGGAAGAAGCAGTAGGCGGCAAACGGGACGCGGTCGCGCAGGCGGCCGCCGAGAATCTCAGAGACCGGAACGCCCCAGGCTTGTCCTAGAATATCAAGACAGGCGAATTCCAGCGCGGCCAGGATCTGGGTCCGATTGTTGTAGAGGGAGGCGGTAGGATTGGCGATGAGGAAGCGCATCTCCTCGATGCGGGCAGGGTCGTGTCCCACCAGGTAGGATTTCATGGCGCGGAAAACGGCCTCGGCCGATTCGCCGCCGCCGCCCATTTCGCCCAGCCCGACAATGCCGTTATCCGTCTCCACTTCGACGACGGTGCGGACGAAGCGCCCCCAGTGGCAGCCATTGGCATGGCGCAACGGGGCTTCGAGCGGCACCGTGACGGTGGTGGCGCGAATATCCCGGATTTTCATATTTTGTTTCATGGTACAACAAACGAGAGAGACGTCATGCTGAAGGAACAGTGGGAAACATTTAAGCGCGCGGCCCGGCGCGAGAAGATGGACAAGATCCCGATGGCCCTGATCGTGGACAGTCCGTGGATTCCCGGCTATCTGGGCATCAAGCACATGGACTACTACCTGGATCCCGAACTCTGGTTCGAATCCAACCTCAAGATCATGCGCGAGTTTCCCGATATCATTTTCATTCCCTCTTGGTGGATGGAGTACGGGATGGCGGCGGAACCCTCGGTGCTGGGCGCCAAGATCAAGTTCTGGCAGGACAACACGCCGAGCGAATACCACACCCTCTATCGCCTGGAGGACATCGACAATTTTCCGGAGTATGAAGTGGAAGCGGACGGCTTTGCGGCGCTCACGCTGCACCGCATCGGGATGATCCGGCAACGCATCCTGGACCACGGCTACATCCTGCCGATGGTGACGGCGCGCGGGCCGCTGTGCACGGCGGGCTTTGTGCGCGGCACGACCGAGTTCATGATCGATCTGGTGGAAGATCCGAAGGGGGCGCACCGGTTGATCGACCTGTGCACCCGGGTGATCATCGACTGGCTCAAGGCGCAGCACAAGGTGATGGGCGATACGGTGGAAGGCATTTTCATCCTGGACGACATTGTGGGCTTCATTAACGAGGAGCATTACCTGGAGTTCGCCCACCCCTACCTCAAGCGCATCTGCGACGCGTTTCCGGCGGACTGGATCAAGCTCTACCACAACGACGCCGAAGTGGATGCCTGCCTGGACCACATTCCGGACGCGGGATTCAACGTGCTCAATTGGGGCAAGCAGAAGCACATCAGCGAGGTGAAGCGCCGGGTGGGCGACCGGATATGCCTGATGGGGAACGTCAACCCGCTGGAAATCGCGGTGCGCGGTACGCCCGAAGAAGTGAAGGACGAAACGCTCGAAGTGCTGGAGGCCGCGGGCGGCGAGGGAATCATTCTATCGGTGGGCGGCGGAGTGAGTCCGGGGATGCCGCGGGAAAATATTCTTGCCATGCTGGAAGCGCTCAAGGAATTCAACGCGCGGCGCGCGGCCACCCTGGTGGGCGTTTAGCAGGGGGGTCTCAATGGTGGATTACGCCTTGATGAACCAGTTTCTCTACGAGGGCAATGCCAAGGAAGTCGAGCAGATGACCAAGGACGCCCTGGCGGAGGGGCGTCCGGTTCAGGAAGTGATGAACGAGGGCCTGATCGCCGGCATGAGCGTGGTGGGCGAAGATTTCAAGCACAACGTGCTGTACGTTCCGGAAGTGCTGATTGCGGCGCGCGCCATGAAGGCCGGCATGGCGGTGCTGAAGCCGCTGCTGGCCGCCAAGGACGGCTCCACCAATCCGGTGGGGGTCTTGCTGATAGGCACGGTGCGCGGCGACCTGCACGATATCGGCAAGAACCTGGTCTGCATGATGGCCGAGGGCGCCGGCTTTGAAGTACACGATATCGGCGTGGACCAAAGCGTGGAGAAGTTCCTGGCCGCAGCCGCGAAATGCCATCCGACGATCATCGGCATGAGCGCTCTATTGACCACCACCATGACGTACATGAAGACCGTGATCTCTGGCTTTGAAGCGGCCGGATTGGGCCACATCAAGATGGCGGTGGGCGGCGCGCCGATCAGCCAGGCGTTTGCCGAAGAGATCGGCGCGGACGGGTATGGGGTGAACGCTTCCGCTGCCGTGGATCTGTTTCTGCGCCTCGCGGCGGAAAGGAGGGCGACTCCCCATGGCGACGTATAAAATTCTCTACTGGCAGGAAATTCCTTCGCAAATCAAGGCCGAGGATGACATGGACGACGTCACGGTGCGGATGCCGGACAGCTTCCAGGAGCGGATCGACCTGATGGCGGCGCGGCGGGGACTACACGAGTCGGACGCTTACCTTGCGCAATGGAAGTGGAGCGAAGAGGAGGATCGCGAGGGTTCGGCGGAAGAAGTGGCGCAATCGGTGAGAGCGGAGCTGGAGGCCAAGGCCGATTGGTAGATGTCACCATTAACGGACAAACGACCCAGGCGGCTGAAGGTACCTCGCTCTTCGATTGCGCCGAAAGCCTGGGCATACAAGTTCCCACTTCCTGCCGGAAGCAGGGCAAGTGCAAGGAGTGCATCGTCGAGGTTGCGGAAGGCATCGAGGGCCTTTCGGAACCGACGGAGCAGGAAAGGCACCTTAGGGGCAATTTCCGGCTGTCGTGCCAGGCGCGGGTGTTGGCAGACGAAAGCGTCTGCCCCACAAGTGGGACAGACGCTTTCGTCTGTCAATCTTCTATGGGAGCGGTCGGCACAGTCGTGCGGTGCCACACCATGCGGCGCGCCAACATGCGGATTGAGCGGCACGCTTTCGGGCTGCCGCTGGGCCGCCAGGCGGCGCTGGAACCGGCGGTGACGCGCGCG
>JADGNT010000468.1 GCA_017883345.1 Candidatus Solibacter sp.
CCAGGCGCGCTCCCGATACCACCGATCCCGGGGTCATTTCTCCGCCCTCAAGGCTTCGATGGGATCCAACTGCGCCGCCGTATGCGCCGGGTAGATGCCAAAGAATAGGCCCACCACCGCCGACAACGTCACACCCACCACGACCGCCGTCAGCGGCACCGACATCGGCACGGGGGTAAAGGTCCGCACCAGCACCGCGACCACCCACGCAATGATCACGCCGATCACGCCACCGCTGGCCGACAGCACCGCCGATTCCACCAGGAATTGATTCAGGATGTCGCGTTTGCGAGCGCCGACGGATTTGCGAATGCCGATTTCGTGGGTCCGCTCCGTCACCACAGCCAGCATGATATTCATGATCACGACCCCGCCCACCACCAGGAAAACCGAAACCACGGCCACGGCAGTGGCGGCGATAGCGCCGGTCAACTGATTCCAGAAGTCGAGCAGAGCATCGGAAGTCAGCATGGAGAAAGTGTCGTCCTCCTTGGGACGCAGGTGCCGGTAGGAGCGCAACAGCATGCGCGCTTCTTCCTGCGCTTGCGCCAGATGGTCGTGATCCAGGGCCGTCGCAGCGAAGCCCATCCCGCTGCGCGCTCCCCAGATCTTGAAATAGGTGTTGATGGGAATGATCAGGAAATTGTCCTGCGACTGGCCAAATATCGAGCCCTTGGCTTTGGCCACACCGACGATTTCAAACACCACGCCTTCCGCCGTAATGGTCTGTCCGATCGGACTGGCCCCCACGAAAAACTTGTCCTTGAGGTCGTGCCCGATAAATGCCACGTTCATGTGGCGATCGTTCTCGATCTCGGAGAGAAAGCGTCCGTCCTCCGCCTCCATGTTGGTGATCACTCCGATATTGGGCGATGCACCCTGCAAGCCGACGCCTTCCGACACTTCGGTGCCGCGGTGCACCGTGACACCGCGTCCGGCGGAGATGCCGATCTCTTTGGTCAACGTCAGACGCTGGCGAAGAAATTCGTATTCCTCGCGGCTCAGTTGGGGATTGCGCCGCAGCATTTCCATGTATTTCTTGGGGTCGAAGCCCATCATCACGATGCGCTGCACGCGGTACCCGTCGGCGCCCATACTGGAGACATTCTGTGCGATATAGACGTCCATGCCCGAAATTACACTCATCACGGCGATGAGAGTGGTGGTCGCCAGAATGATTCCGAGCAGCGTGAGAAAGCTCCGCAGCTTGCTGCCGCGAAGCGAATGGAGGGCGCCCTTCACCGCCTCCCAGAATGACGCATGGGAATTCATTTGGACCTTAAGACCTTTGACGATTCGAGCCGGGTTTTGTTAACAGCCGCACCGGCGATCCACTCCATTATCGCCTCATCCGACCACAGGCGGTTAGGCCCGCGCCCGATGAATCCCAAGTGGCCGCCGTGGTCGGTGGCCATCAGTTGGATCCACGGATTGGAGCGCACCGCCGCCGATTCGTAGATCGCGAACGGCACGAAGGTATCGTCCTTGGCCTGTATCAGCAGGGCCGGCACGCGCAGTCCCGCCAGGTAGCCGACGGCGGACTGAGTCCGGTAATAGTTGGCCGCATTGCCGAAGCCGAACGAGGGCGCGGTGAACCGGTCATCCAGTTCGAGCACGCTACGCAGCCCCTCGAACTCGCCCATTTGGTAGCGTCCCGTGGCGCACAGGCGCTTCCGCATGGCGCGCACAAATCGCGCCTCGTACACGCGATTGTCGCGCTCCGCCATGCGGCGCGCGCAGGCTGCCAGATCGAGCGGCGCCGATACCGTGCAGATCCCCTGCACGTAGTCGCGCGCCGATTCCCCCATCTCGCCGGCCAGTTTGAGCACCACGTTTCCACCCAGCGAAAAACCTGCGAGAAAAGCCGGCGCGCGCCCGTCCTTGCGAAACTCCCGTAACACCGCCAGCAGATCGCTGGTCAGGCCGGCGTGGTAAAGCGTGCGGCAGAGGTGTTCCGTGCCACCGCAGGTGCGCATATGAAAACGATGCGCCGCGAAACCCGCCCGCAGGGCCGCCACGCTCAGGCTCCGGATGTAGCCGGCTTCCCCGGACCCTTCCAGGCCGTGCACCATGAAAATCTCGCCGCGCGCCTTGCCGTGAGGACGCTGCGAGCACACCAACACCTGCACGTCCGGCTCGGTACGGTACAGCCGGCGTTCGACGGGAAACTCGGCCGCCGCATCCGGACGCTTCCAGAGGTGGCCGGCGATGGTTTGCAGATGCGGGCTGCGCAACAGCGGGTCAAAGGGCAGCATCGAGGGACTAACATGTATTATACCGGTAGGACAGACCATCGGCTTTTGTGGTCTGTCGCGCCTCGCAAAGGCACGGAAGCTTGACAGACGACAAACACCGATCGTCTGTCCTACCTCCACTACTTGGGCGCGATCTTGATCTCCGTCACGTAATACGCCGGATCGCCCACGACCACGGTGGCCTCGATCCGGTCGCCCACATGCAGTTTCTGAAATTCGGCGTCCGGCTTCACGGGGTATTCCATGGTCATCGCCTCCATCCAGTCGCCAATCTTGCCGGCGGCGATGGTGGCCGTGTGAGCCGACGCGTCCAGAGCCTTGATCTCACCCGTCATGGGATAACGCTTCTCCGGGGTCTTATGCGCGCACCCGGCAAGCATCAACAGAAGCAACGGAAGGAAAGCGGAGATTCGTCTGATCATTTTCTTGTCTGCTCATCACACACGGGCCCCGGTGGAATTAGCTCACGAGCGGAAAACTTGATTTTGGGATCCGGCGCGATCAACGGCATGTTCGACTTGAATGATGCGTCCGGCCGCACTCTGAGCAGCGGGATCGCGCACACGCGGTTCGGCGCCGACAAGAATTTCACCGAAACCGGCCCGCCAGGAGACCGCATCGCCTTCTCCAGATTCTGCTCGAATTGCTTCAGCTTAGCGGCCGCATCCGGCGCCGTAACCTGAGCCGCCAATCCGGTCACGCCCGCCAACAGGACGATCAAAAGTCGCATACCACCTCCCGATCTGGGACCAACTTAATTATGCCACTCTAAAAAGCAATGGACCGCGACTTCCGCAAAGGCTATCTCGAGATCGACTTCCCCACGGAGCCGTTCGATTCCCCGCTTCCGCTGCTCCGTGACTCCGTCCGCGTATTCTTCTCGAACCTGCCGTTCCTGGCGGCCGCCACGCTCGTCATTTATCTTCCCGGCAAGCTAGCCACGCAATTCCTGTGCTACCTGCTGGATATCCCGTTCGCCGGATTGCTTTCCTACTTTGTCCTCGAAATCAGCGATCTTCTGCTCAGCGCCCTGGTAGTCCCGGCGATTGTCTACGGGCTGGTTCACCGCTTCCGCACGGGGCGTCCCGCCCCGCTGGGCGAGTCCCTGCGCTGGGGACGCCGCCAGTGGCTGAAGACCCTGGCCAACAAGATCAAGGTCGAAATCACCGTCACTTTATGGGGAGCGCTGCTGGTGATTCCGGGCGTGGTCGCCATGGTCCGCCTGATCTTCGCCGACATCGTCGTGGCGGTGGAGGCCGACCTCGAACACGAGGTCCTGCGACGCAGCACGCGCCTGGCTCGGGGCCGGCGATGGCGCATCTTCTTCGTGCTGCTGCCCATGTTGATCCTGGACCTCGCCGCCATGTTCCTGGTGCTCGACCGTGTACCGGGTGTCACGCATTCCCGCGTCGCCTTCGCCATCGCCGACAGCTCTCTCGCGGTGGCCGGGCAACTGACCACGGTCGCGGCGCTGCTCATGTACCTGGGAACGGTTCAGAAGCGCGTCACGAAGCTGAAGCCGTGACGCTCGAATCCCAGCGAATCGTAAAAGCGGTGAGCGTCTTCGCGGCGCAAATTGCTGGAAAGCGCCAGCTTGTAGCACCCCACGCGGCGGCACGCTTCGCGGGCGTGCTCCATCATGGCGCGGCCGATGCCCTGCCCTTGCCGCGACGGCAGCACCGCCACATCCTCCACCACGCCCGCCGGCGTGCCGCGCTTGCCGAGCTTCTCCATGATCAGCAGCGCATAGGTGCCCACCGTGTCGCCGTCGACGACCGCCACCAGCAATCGGAAGCCCGGCCGCTGGCGAATGCGCGCGAAATGATCGCGAGCCTCCTCCAGCGTGAACGATTCGCCGCCATCAATGCCGCTCTCGGCCAGGATGCGCAGTATCGCCGGCAGATCGTCGTCGGACGCGTCGCGGATTTCCACGTGAGCCATCTATGCATAGTGTAAAGCGAAGCAGTACGATAGATCCATGCGGAAACTCGCTCTTTTCCTTTGCACCGCCCTGGCGGCATTCGGCGCGGACGATCCTTGGGCCAAAGTCAAGGAACTCAAGACCGGCACCGAACTGCGCGTCTACAAGAAAGGGTCCATGCAACCGCTGCTCGTCAAGATGGACGAGTTGACCGACGACAACCTGGTGGTCATCAACAAGAACGAGCAGACCGCCATCGCGCGCGAGCAGATCGATCGCGTCGATTACCGGCCCTCCGGGAAATCGCGCGTCACCAGGGAAAGCACCACCAAGGTCAACGACGGCGTGGGCGACCCGAGGGCCGTGATTCCCAGTCCGAGGCAGCAGGGCAACCCAGGGCCATCCACCTCCACGTCCAGCAATGTATCGATCGGCTCCAAGCCCGACTTCGAGACCATCTACCGGCGGCCCACCGGCGGCCCACCGAAGAAATAGTGGGTTGACAGACGAAAGCGTCTGTCCCACGTTGGTGGGGCAGGCGCTTTCGCCTGCCAACCGAGTTCTTTCAGCTTCCTATGGTTAGCCGCGCTTTACCACCGCTGGTGCACCGCAGCGCGAATCTTCGCATCGTAGATGCCGCGAATCGCGGCCATCGCCGCGGCGGAGAGCGCCGGCAGATCGCTGGCCGCGC
>JADGNT010000469.1 GCA_017883345.1 Candidatus Solibacter sp.
TGGATTTTGGGGTTGACACCCTTATCCTCGGCGGGCGAAGAACCGGCCGTGAGACCGATGGACACAACGATAGCGGCAAGCGAGCGAGACAATTTCATGGGAACTCCGTGTTCAGCTATGGTAGCAGAGACCGCCGCGTGGTCGCCGCCTATTCGTCGCGCAGAATCTCCAACGGTTTCCGGCCCAGAATGCGGAAACTCGCCGCCCATCCCGCTACCGTCGCCACCAGCGCGGCGATTCCCACCGCGATGGCGTGGGTCGGAAGCGACGGGTGAAAATCGATCTGCAGAAGGCGCTTCAGCACCAGCGCCGCGAAGGCAGACGCCAACAGAGTACCCATCACTCCCGCGACCAATCCGAGGGAAAGGAATTCGACGGAAAAGATCCACGCGATGCGCCGGCGTGTCGCGCCCAGCGTCTTGAGCGTCACGACTTCGCGCATGCGCCGGAAACGAGTGCCGGCGACGCTCGAAGCCACCATCACGGCGCCGGCAAGAATGGTGAAGCCCGAAATAAAGCGGATCACGGCCGCAATGCGCTGCACCACGTCTTCCACAATCTGCATTACGTCCGCCACGTTGACCACCGTGACAGTGGGGAATTTTTGGTACACCACACGCTGCAAGGCCGCCACGTCCGCCGGCCGCACCCGCGCGCTCCCGTAGTACACCGCCGGCAGATTCTCCAGTTGTCCCGCATTGAATAGGAACTCGAAGCGGCCCGTCATGCGGATGGATTCGGTGCGTTCGATACATGCCACGCGCGTACGCAGATTGCGGTTCCAGATGCTCCACTCCACCTGTGTGCCAGGCTTAAGGTTGAGAATCTTGGCCGCCTCTTCGCTGGCGCAAATCTGCGGATCGCGGTCCCCCGGCCGCCACCACGCGCCGCTCAAAATGATGGTATCGGGCGGCATGGCATCCATCGCCGTCACGGTTCGCGTGCGCCGGAAGCGCCGGTTGAAATCGCGCAGCGGCAGCTTCTCGATTGCTTCGCCATTGATCGCCGTGATACGCGCGGCCACCGCGAACGCCACCTCCGGCGCCTCCTTCACTCCCGGTTGCTGCCGGATGAACTCGCCGATCGCGGCCCGCTGGTTGGCCGGTATATCGAGCAGGAATACGTTGGGCATTCCCGGCGGCGCAGAGCCGCGAATCTGTTCCACCAGCGCGCCCTGCACCAGGAACACGGTCAGCGTAAACATCACCCCGACGCCGAGCGCCACCACCGCCGCCTGGGCCTGATTCCCCGGCCGGTAGAGATTCGCCATGCCGTGCCGCACCACGCCCGGAAGCAGCGCGCCCGCCCGGCGCAGGAACCAACGGAACCCGCGCAGCATGGCCCACCCGGCGAGGGAAAGCAGCGCAAGGCCAATGGCCAGCGCCAGCGCGAAGAAGCCGCCGGTGCGCAGCGCATCCGTGAGACTGCCTTCCGTCAGCGTCCCGGCCACCGCGCCGGTGCCCAACAGGATTGCGACCCGCACCAGGTACGCCGGCGCCATCCCGCGCTTGATATACCGATTCAGGAGTTCACTGACGTATCGAGCAACCGCTCCCTTACGGTCGCGGCTCTGATCGGAGCCGCGACCGTCAGGGAGCGGTTGCCCGCGAATACCAGAGTGTATTGGTGAAACGGTGTACCTGGTCTCCACATCGCGGCGAAAAATCAGCGCCGGACGGATGTCGCGAATCCCCAGCAACGGAGGCAGCGTGAACAGCAGCGTCACCAGGCACGCCACCGCGATCCCCTGCACCGCCGGCCACGCGTCCCAGTACGGCGACACGTCCATCGCAAAATACTTGGCGATCAGCCCCGGAAACGCCGCCGCCACGCCCACGCCGAACGCCACGCCGATCACGCCGCCGCCCAACCCCAGCATCAGCGTCTGCGCCGTATAGATGCGGATCACCTGCGCCGACCGCGCCCCCATGCACTTCATCACCGCGATGGAATCCAGCTTCTGCTGCAAGTGCCCGTGCATGGCGCTCGCCACGCCCATGGCGCCGATCACCAGCGCGATTAGCCCGATCAGGCTGAGGAATGTGGTGGAGCGGTCCAACCCCCGCGTGATGATGGGGTGCGTCTCGCGGTAATCCGCGATGGTGGCTTCCGGAAACGCCTGCTTCAATACGGCGCGCGCCTGCGCCACGTCCGGCCCACCCTGCGCCGGCAGCGCGAACAGGTAGCGCTCGGCCGCGCGGCTGCCCGGGGTGATCAGTCCCGTACGGTCCAATCCCTGGCGCGCGATCATCACCCGCGGCCCCACGTTCAGGCTGCCCGTCATGCGGTCCGGTTCCGACACCATGACGCCCGCGATGCGGAAATCCTGGCCGCCGATGTGCAGCAGGTCGCCGGTGCGCACGTTGAGCCGGACGAGAAGGTCGTCGGACACCACCACCGACCGCGCATCGAGCGCCTCGCGCAGGGGCCGCGGCGGATTCAGCTTCACCACGCCGTAGTAGGGGTACGCGGCGGCGTCCACCGCCTTCACCGAAATCAGCAGCGGGTCCGCCGTGGTCGCGGACGAGGCCATGGTCACCGTCTCCGTGATCCACGTGCGCCGCACGCCGCGCGCTTCCAGGCCGCGCAGCGCCGCCTCCTGCTCCGCCGTCGGCAACGCGAACACCCGCGCCGTCAAGTCGCCCGCCATCAGCGTGCGCGCCTCGCCCAACAGCATGTGGCGGAACGAACTGCTGAAGCCGCGGACGCCGGTCAGCGACCCCACGCCGATGGCCACGGAGAGCACCACGAAGAGGAATTTCGCGCGCGAGGCGCGCATCTCCCGCCACGCGATGCGCATGGCCGCGCGCCAGGAGAGCTGCGGCTTCGGCGTCATTGGCTGACCTTCATTGGCTGACCTTCATTGGCTGGCTTTCATTGGCTGGCTTTCATTGGCTAACGACGAGGCCGTCGCGCAGCACGATGCGGCGGTCCGCGCTCTCGGCCAGCGATGGCTCGTGCGTCACCAGCACCATGGTGGTTCCCTGTTCGCGATTCAGCGCCAGCAGCAATTCCAGCACCGCGCTCCCGGTTGTGCTGTCCAGGTTGCCGGTGGGTTCATCGGCCAGCAGGATGGGCGGACGCAGCGCAAAGGCGCGCGCCAGCGCCACGCGCTGTTGTTCGCCGCCGGAAAGCTGCACCGGGTAGTGATCGCTCCGCCCGCCCAGCCCCACGCGCTCCAGCAGTTCGCGCGCGCGCTCCCGCCCGCCGGCTTCGGCCCCCGCCAGTTCCATCGGCAGGAGCACGTTCTCCTCCGCCGTCAGCGTCGAAATCAGATGGTAGGACTGGAAGACGAATCCGATCTTGCGCCCGCGCAGCAGCGCCATATCGTCCTCGGCCAGATGGGTGATGTCCTCGCCGTCCAGGATCACCTGCCCGCTGGTCGGCGTGTCGAGCCCGGCCAGCAGACCGAGCAGCGTGCTTTTGCCGCTGCCCGACGGCCCCATGATGGCCGCAAACTGCCCGCGCGGGATCTCAAGATCGATGCCTTTGAGGATCTCCACACGGTGAGTACCGGTGTCAATTGACTTGGTGAGCGCACGAACCTGGATCAAGCCTTTATTATGGCATTCAGATGCTCAGATTCTGTTTGACCGCCAGTTTGACCGCCACGGTCGCGCTATTGTGCGGATGCGGCAACCCGGAAAAGCCCGCGCCGAAGCCCGCGGCTCAGGCCGCAACAGCCGCCGCGCCCGCCCCGCCGCCTGCTGCCGCCGACGCGCGGCGCGCCATCGTCTGCTTCGGCGACAGCATCACCGCCGGCTTCGGTCTCGACGCCGGCCAGAGTTTCCCAGACCTCCTCCAGCAAGACCTGGACCGCCGCACGCTCCGCTACCGCGTCGTCAATCTCGGGGTGAGCGGCGATACCACCCAGGACGGCCTCGCCCGCGTCTTCATGGCGCTCGCCGAAAAGCCGGCGATCGTCCTGCTCGAACTCGGCGGCAACGATGGCCTGCGCGGCATCCCCCTCTCCATCACGCAGGCCAACCTCGCGCAGATGATCGAGCAGTTCCAAGGCGCCGGCGCGCGCGTCGTCCTCGCCGGCATGTCGCTCCCGCCGAATTACGGCCCGGCGTTCATCCAGAAGTTCGAAGCGCTCTACAAAAGTCTCGCCGCGAAATATAGGGTGACGCTGATCCCCTTCCTTCTGGAGGGCGTGGGCGCGCACGACGAATTCATGCAGCGCGACGGCCTGCACCCCAACGCCGCGGGCGCGCGCCAAGTGGAAGCCCTCGTCATGCGGACGTTGACGCCGCTGCTGAAGTGAGCGGGAAGTGAGTGGGGCAGGCGCTTTCGTGTGCCGGGCGCTCCCACTCAACCGTCCTGTTCGGTGGCCCGTTTTCGCAACTCTTCCGCATCGCCAAGGTCTTTGGCGCGGCCGGTCTGCTCTTTGTTGCGCAGCAATGCCGCACGGCCAATAAAGTGCGTAGCGATCCCTTCCAATTCCGCTTCGCTGCGTGTCGCCCACGCTTCTTCAAAGCCGACCCCTGAGATGGCAGTCAACAGATCGATCCGGTTTGGCTTCACCCCCAACTGGACCACCATGCCCGGCGAGCAAAGGTCCGCTGCCTGGATTCCCACTTTGCCGAAGCCGAATTCCGACAGCGCGCGCAAGACGCGGTCCGCATTCTCCTCAGTGGGCCGCACCAGCAGATCGAGATCCGCGGTATAGCGAGGGAATCCGTGGAAGGCGACTGCGAACGCGCCAACCACCAAGTACTCAACTGCGTTCGAGTTCAACAACTCGATAAACTCGCGCCAGTCTTTGTTCAGCGGCATCGGGGTGACGGCGGTCGCGGAGTTCGATCAGGATACTCAGACGCTCCTCAGAGGACATGGCCGCGTCGTACCGCGCGTCGGCCT
>JADGNT010000026.1 GCA_017883345.1 Candidatus Solibacter sp.
CAGCGATATTTCGAGCCGCGTGCAGGAGAACCTGGCCGGCGTGCGCATGATCCGCGCCTTCGTCCAGGAGAAAGCCGAAATGCGCCGCTTCGAGGAATTAAACCGGGCTTTCATTGCGCAGAACATCCGCCTGGTGCGCGTGCAGGGCCTGTTCCAGCCGCTGCTCGAAGCGCTGATCGGCGTGACCTTCCTGGTGGTGCTATGGGTGGGCGGCCAACAGGTGCTGGCGGGCCGCATCTCGGTGGGTAGTTTTGTGATGTTCAATACCTACATGGGCATGCTGGTGTGGCCCATGATCGCACTCGGCTGGGTGGTCAACCTGATGCAGCGCGGCAGCGCATCCCTCGAACGCATCAACGACATCTTGCACGAGCAGCCATCCATCGCCGCGCCGCCGGACGCGGTGAGCCTGGGCGCGGTGCGCGGCGAGATCGAGTTCCGCGACGTGACGGTAGATTATGGCAGCGGTCCCGCGCTGAACGGTATCGACCTGCGCATCCCCGCCGGTACCACGCTGGCCGTGGTGGGCCATACCGGATCGGGCAAAAGCACGCTGGTCAACCTGCTGCCGCGCCTGTTCGACCCCACCTCTGGCGCGGTGCTGTTGGATGGCATCGACCTGCGGCGGGCGGACCCGGCGGAGTTGCGGCGGCAGATCGGCTTCGTGCCGCAGGAGACGTTCCTGTTCAGCGCGACCATCGCCGGGAATATCGCCTTCGGCGTGGATGGCGCCACCCCGCAACAGATCCGCCGGGCGGCGGAGATGGCCGGGCTCGCTGGCGATATCGAAGGCTTTCCGCTGGGGTACGACACGCTGGTCGGCGAGCGTGGGATCACCCTCTCGGGCGGGCAGAAACAGCGCACCGCGATCGCGCGGGCGTTGCTGCGCGAACCGCGGATTCTGATTCTGGACGACGCCCTCTCCGCGGTCGATACCTTGACCGAAGAGCGCATTCTGACGCATCTGGCGGGCGTGATGCGCGGACGCACGGTGATCCTGATTTCGCACCGCGTATCCACCGTGCGGCAGGCGGACGCCATCGTGGTGCTGGAGCGCGGCAAGATCGTCGAGCGGGGCACGCACGACGAGTTGGTCGAGGCCGGCGGATATTATGCCGAGCTCAGCCAGAAGCAAATGCTGGAAGAAGAGTTGGAAGCGATCTAACGCCGATGCCGTTCACTACTGGAGGCATGGCGACGCTCCCAAATGGCGTCAGAGTGGCACGTGCGCGCCTGGCCGTTCTATTCCTGCTACGGCCAACCGGGCTCCGAGTGCCCCCAGAACCGCCGTCAAGGTCTGCACGCTTGGGTTGCCCTTTTCGGAGAGCGCCCGGTACAGGCTCTCGCGATTCAGGCCGGAACGCGCAGCGACCTCAGCTATGCCTCCCTGTGCCTGCGTAACGTTGCGCAACGCGATCAGGAAAACTCTCGGGTCTTGCTCCTCAAGCGCTGCATTGAGATAAGCGAGCGCCCGTTCCTCGTCTTTCAGCATGTCCATCAGAAGTTCGTCGTATGATGCACTCTTAGGCATCTGGCCTTCTTATACCCGACATACTCGACTGGCGGCATTCAATAATTGATCGTAGCTTATCGGCTACAACGAATCAAGCGCTCGCCAAAACCTTCTCCAAGGTGCGCTGGCCACCTCGCCCCCGCGCTTTCCGATACTCTATGGAGCATGGCAAATATTTCCCGGCGGCGCTTTTGCGGCAGCGCGTCCGCCTTGCTGGCGCTGCCCGCGTTCGCGGCGGGCGACGAGCGCGGCATCCTGGTAACCGCGGCGCAGGCGGCGAAATTGCGCGGCGGCGCCCTGCCCGACGCGCTGCGGCAGAATGCCGGCGCCGCCCTCAAGTCGGGACCGTGGACCGTGACCAGTCAACGGCCGGACAACGTCACGGCGGGCACTAACGACTACTACAGCGAAGGGCCGTACTGGTGGCCCGACCCGAAGAATCCCAAGGGGCCGTATATCCGCAAAGATGGCGAGCGGAATCCGGGGCGCTTTCAGGCCAACCGGCGCGATCTGGGCGACATGTGCTCGGCGGTGCTGGCGCTCGGCATGGGCGCGTACCTGCTCGGCGATCGGGCGTGCGGCGAGCACGCCGCGCGGGTCCTCGCGACGTGGTTCCTGGACCCGAAGACGCGCATGAATCCGAATCTGGAGTACGGGCAGGCGGTGCGCGGCATCAATACCGGACGCGGTACGGGGCTGATCGACACGGTATCCATGATTCACGCGGCGCAGGGCGTCTGGCTGCTCGAACAGGCGGGAATGCTCGGCCGCGCGCTGGGCGATGGCGTGCGCCAGTGGTACGCGGATTTCCTGAAATGGATGACCACCAGCAAGAAGGGGCTCGACGAGAAGAAGTCCGGCAACAATCACGCCACGTGGTGGACGGCGCAGGTGGCGGCGTATGCCACGCTGACCGGCGACGAGTCCGTCAAGGCGATGGCGTGGGAGCATTACCGCGGCTATCTGGTGCCGGAAGAGATCCGCCTGGACGGCAGTTGCCCGCGGGAAGAAGCGCGCACCAACTCGCTGGGGTACTCCAACATGAACCTGGACGCCTTCGCTGTGCTGTGCCGCATCGCCGGGACCAACGGCGTCCGCTTGTGGGAGTTCGGCACCGCCCAGGGGATCGGAGTGCAGCGCCCGTTCTACTACCTGTTGCCGTACCTGCTGCATCCGGAAAACTGGAAGAAACAGCAGATCTCGAAGTTCAGCGCGGACGGCACGGTATGGCCCGGACTGGCGGGCGCCGGGCTTCAGTCGCAGCGCTTGCTGGAAGCGTACCGCACGCTGCCGCGCGGCAATTCGCCCTGGGTTCAGTTGGTGGACCTGGTGGTGAAAGCGGGCTAATGAGGTTGCCGGACCGGGATGAATCCCGCTCCTTCCGTCGAGCTTGTTTTCTCTGCGTTCCCTCCGCGTCTCAGCGTCTCCGCGGTGAAAGGGCTTCCCCGTTTGGCTCCAGCTTCGCGCTTCCGCGGAATCCCTTTCGGATGGCAGTCCGCGCATTTGACGAAGTGGATATTGTGGCCGCTCGCCGTACTCACGAAAGTCGTATCCATCTTCTCCACGTCCAGGCCGCAGTTGGATAGGCGCGGATGGCATGTGGCGCACGAGGCGCGCGTCTGCTGCCCGTGCTTCATGTGGCACCCGAGACAGCTCAGCCCCTCATGAACGCCCACCGGCGTGCGGTCGTCGCCCGAGCCCACCAGGCCGCCGGCCTCCGGCGCGTGGCACTGATAGCAGAGCGCCTGGCGGGTATCCGGGCTGATCTTCAAGGCGCGCGTCCCGTCCCGCATGCTGGGCAGCGGCAACAACTCCACGGAGAAATGCTTTTGTTCCCGCCGGTCGAACAGGCCGACCGACGGCCGCGACAGCTCCTGCTTCGCCGCCGATTTCGCGGCCGATTTCGCGGCTGATTTCGCGGCTGATTCCTCAATCTGGCGCGCCGCCCTCGGCAGCAACTCCCCCTCGCGATGCACCTGGTGGCAGCTCAGGCACGGGATCGCCGGCTGGTCCGCCAGTTCGGGCCGCAGCAGACGCCACGGACCCCTGGCATCCAACGGCGCCACCAGGTCGCGGATGCCGCCCTCAAAATGCATGCCGTGGCAGCGCAGGCAATCGTCCATCAGCAGCCGCTGCCGGTTGTGCTGGGCATCCAGAAACAGCCGCCGGTAGGTGGCACTGTGCGCCCCCGATTGCCACTGGGCGAACTCCTGCCGGTGGCAAGAGCGGCATCGTTCCATCAGGCGCGGGATATCCCGCGTGCTCAAACGGACGGGGTCGGCGAACCCCTGCCGCACGTGCTGCACCAGGCGCCGCAGATTTCCCCAATGAAAACCCGCATCGAGCGTGGTGATTTCACCGTGGCAGGCGCCGCACGTCACGTCCCGATGGCTGGAAGCGTGCCACGCATCGTAGTGGGTGCGGATCTCGTGGCAGCGCGCGCAGGAGGCGCCGGCGTTGTATTCGTAATAGAGGCTTCCCGCCGGCAGCGCCAGCACGATCAAGGCGGCAGCGGCCGGCAACGCGCCACGCAACAGCTTGCGCGTCATAGTCCGCGCCCCTTCCGCTTGCGCGTCATACGCCGCGCCCCTTCCTGGATTTCACGATGCGCTCCGCCGCGTAGTACGCGATCGCCATGATGGTCAGCACCGGGTTGAAGCCGCCATTGGTCACGTGTACGCTGCCATCGATCACGTACAGATTGTCGTGATCGTGCACGCGGCAGTATTTGTCCACCACCGAAACCCGCGGGTCGTCGCCCATGCGGCACGTGCCCGCCTGGTGCTGGCCTCCGCTGGTTCCCTTCCCCGCAAGCTTCGGCCACGTGCGGATGGCGCCCGCCGCCTTCAGCCACGCCTCGGCCTTCTCCGCCATCCGGACGGACGTCTCCATCGTCTTCGGATGCTTGCCGCCGGAGAGGCGCGCCACCGGCAGCCCCCAAAAGTCCTTCACCTTCGCGTCCACTTCCACGCGCGATTCGGCGATCGGGATCTCCTGCGTCGGCCCCTGGATCGCGATGCTGCGGCGGTACCACTGGCGCATGAAGTCCTTGTGAGCGCGCCCCCACTGCGGCACCCCGCCCGGCACGGCACTCACAAACTGGTACGGCAGGCGGATGAACTCATTGGCCAGCATGGCGCCGCCGATCAGGCCGGGGTTGCCGTGGTTGTAGTCGCAGACCGCGATGCTCGCGCCGGGCCCGATATCGTCATAGGTATCGAAATCGAAGAGGCCCCACGCTCCCGTGTACGTATGTCCCTGCAAATTGCGCCCCACCCAGTCGTAGCGATTGCCCAGACCCGCCGGGTGCATCTTACTTTTGGAATTGAGCAGCAGGCGCGCCGATTCCACGGCCGCCGAGGAGACGATGACGATATCGGCGGTCTGCTCGCGCAGCCGGTCGTCCGCATCATAATACGCTACGCCCGTGGCGCGTCCCCGCGCGTCGGTCAGCACCTCCCGCGCCATGCACCCGGTGCGCAGCTCGCAGTTCCCGGTGGCCAGCGCCGCGGGAATCGCGGTGTTCTGCGTACCGCATTTGGCGTTCACCTCGCACGCGAAACCCACGCACCAGCGGCACTGCATGCACGGCGGCCTCCCGCCGTAGGGCACAGAGTTGCGCAGCATGGGGATATCGAACGGGTGCAGGCCCAGCCGTTGGGCGGCGGGCTTGAGGATTCCGTGTTCCCGACCCACCGGCAGCGGCGGCATGGGCAGCGGCTGGCGGCGCGGCCCGTGAAACGGATCCGCCGAAACGTCGCCCGAGACGCCGATTTCGTACTCCGCCCTCTCGTAGTACGGCTCCAGCTCCGCGTAGGAAATCGGCCAGTCGCGCAGCGTGCTGCCCTCCGGCACTCCGTAGGTGGTCGCCATGCGGAAGTCTTTTTCCTGATAGCGCCACGCCTGCGCTCCGTAAGTGAAGGTGCCGCCCCCCACGCACGCCGCGTTGTTGCTGTAGGCGCCTTGGCTGGGCAGCACCACCCGCTCCTGCCCCTTCAGATCCACCACCACGCGCGGATTGCGCTCCTCGTCCGGCCCCGAGTTGTTGCCCAGTACCGACGTGCGCTGGTTGCGCAGATCGTCTTTCCGGCAGTCGGACGCCGTGTACCACTTGCCGCGTTCCAACAGGACGACGCTCAGTCCGCCCGCCGCCAGTTGCTGGGCCGCGACGCCTCCCCCGGCGCCCGCCCCGACGATCACCGCATTCACATGTTTGAGTGCCATCGCTCAGGCTCCCTGCCTGGGAAACTCGTAGCGATTGCGCCCCCGGATGGGGATCACCGGCACCCCTAGCATGCGCCAACTCACGGCATCGCGGTTGCCGCCGTGACGCGGGTCGCCGTAGTAACCCTGCATGGTGTGCGCGATCGCGGTGGCGAAGAAGCGCTGCGCGCCGCCTGTGAGCGATTCGAGCAATGCCGTCTGTTGCGGCGCGTCGAGAGAGGCGAAGTCCTTACCGAACTTGCTGACCGAAGCCCGATCGATCTCCATCAGCCCGGTGCGGTAGGCATCTCGCTGCCGGCGGTAGGGGCCCATCAATTGGCGGTCGATGAAGTTCACTACCCCCGCCCACGCCGCACCCGGTGTCTGGTCGGTGGGTACGATCTGCTCGCAAATCGCTGCCAGCGTCCTGCCTTCGGCCGCGGTCAGAAAGCGCCACGGCGTGTTCTGCCGCCCGCACGAGACAAGCGCGCCACATGCCGTGGCCGTGCCGGCGATCCGCAGAAACCTGCGCCGCCGCAGCGAGTGGATTTTGACGTGGCCCAAAGCAAGACCATAGCGCCCATCATCTAACATTTCCACCCCCGCATATCTCGATACCTGCCACTCCTCACTTCTTCGGCAGCGCGAACGCAACGTACATGCCGCCCGACGGCGCGCGCGATTTTCCGCCGCCCGCCGCAATCACCACGAACTGCCGTCCGCCCGCCTCGTACGTCGCCGGCGTCGCGTTCCCCGCAAACGGCAGCGTGGTCTCCCACAGCAGCTTGCCCGTATCCTTATCGAACGCGCGCAGCTTCTTATCGAAGCTGGTGGCGCCGATAAACACCAGCCCCCCGGCGGTCACAATCGGACCTCCGTAGTTCTCGCTGCCCGTCTCCTTCATGCCCTGGGCCGCCAATTCGGGATACTCCCCGAGCGGGATCTTCCACGCGTACTCGCCGGTATTCAAGTTGATCGCGTTCAGCGTCCCCCATGGCGGCGCCACCGCCGGGTATCCCTCGGCGTCCACAAACTTGTGATATCCCGTGAAGCGGTACTTCATGGCAATGCTGCTGGGGACCGGCGACGCCGCCGGGCTCTCCATCTCCTTCTCTTCCCCGCTCATCACGAACTGCACGAGCGCGTCCAGCGCCTGCCGCGACAAATTGGGGAAGCCCGGCATGCGCCCCGCGCCTTGACGGATCACCGCGCTCACTTCCGCCGCCTTACGCCGGCTTGCCAGGTCCGCCAGCGACGGGATCTGCGGCGGCGCTCCGGTGAGATCGTCGCGATGGCAGACGGCGCACTGCGTGAGATACACTTGCCGGCCCGACATGCCGCTGCCGGTTTCCGCCAGGCTCGATGTCCAGGCCATCTCGGTCGAATTGACGTAGAGCAGTCCGCTTTCCGGATCGAAGGCCGAACCGCCCCACTCCGCGCCGCCATCGAAGCCCGGAAAGATGACGGTCTCCGTTCCCACGCCCGGCGGCACGAACTGCCCGTCGCTGATGAAGTTCCGAAACTGCTCGAGCGCCCACTGGTGCGCTTGCGGAGTGCGGTTGGTCAGCATGCTCTCGGTGAGCGTCTGCCGCGCGAACGGCGCCGGCCGGGTGGGCAGCGGCTGCGTCTCCGCAGCCACCTCTCCCGGCACCGTGCTCGCCGGGTACTTCCGCGACTCGATGGGGAACAGCGGCTTGCCGTCGGTCCGGTCGAACAGGAAAACGTAGCCGTGCTTGGTGGTCTGTGCCACCGCGTCCACCTGCCGGCCGTTCTGCCGCACCGTCACCAGGCTCGGCGGCGAAGGGAAATCGCGGTCCCAAAGATCGTGCTTTACCGCCTGAAAGTGCCAGAGGCGCTTGCCGGTATTGGCGTCGAGCGCCAGCAGCGTATTGGCGAAGAGGTTGTCGCCCAGCCGGTTGGCGCCATAGAAATCGGCCGCCGCGCTGCCCGTGGGCGCATACACGATGCCGCGCTTCCGGTCCACCGCCATGCCCGCCCAATTGTTCGCCGAACCGATGTACGTCCAGGCATCTTTCTGCCACGTGTCATAGCCGAATTCGCCCGGATGCGGAATCGTGTGGAAGGTCCAGCGCAGCTTCCCGGTCCGCACATCGTAGGCGCGGACATCGCCCGGCGACGCGGGCAGACTCTCCGCCGTCCGGCCGCCCACAATCAGCAGGTCCTTGTAGACGATTCCCGGGGTGGTGAGCACCACCGATTGCTGCTCCGCGTCGCGGCCCAGATCGTCGCGCAGATCGATCCGTCCGGCGCGCCCGAAGCCCGCGATCGCTTTGCCGGTGCGGGCGTCCAGCGCATAAACGTAGCTGCCGGCCGCGGCGAAGATTCGCCGCTCGCCGGCCTCGGCCCAGTAGGTGACGCCGCGATTCGGCCCGCGCAGGTCGAGGCCGGAATCGAACTTCCAGAGCAGTTTCCCGGTGGCCGCGTCCAGCGCGATCACCCGGTGCTTCGGCGTGTTGGCATACAGCACCCCGCCTACGATGATGGGGCTGGTCTGCAATCCGCCCGGGCCGTCCTGCGCATCGTAGGACCAGGCCACCGCCAGTTGGTTCACATTGGCGCGGTTGATCTGCTTGAGGGTCGAGTGCCGGATGCCTTCCGGCCCGCCCCCGTAAACCGGCCAGTCGCGTGGAGCAGCGTCCGCCGCGACCAGCAGCGGTACGGCGAAAAGGGCGGCGAAAATGCGTGATGGGCAAATCTGCAAGGCATGGGACATCCTGCCCATGATACGGCACGCCTCGCTTCGTGGGGCTGACCGGGGGGCGAAGCCTACGCCACGCTCTCGCTGGGGGGGCGCGTTCATGGGGCGGGCGTTTAAACCGGCCAGGTGGAAGGATCGGCCGCAGTCGGCCACTGACATCAGGCCGCAGTCAATTTCGCCACGTGGAGCGCCTGCCGGTTTTTTTCCGCGTGCCAGAGGTCATATTGAACCTGCAGGTTAAGCCAGCTTTCAGCGCTGGTGTCGAAGGCGATCGAGAGACGGACGGCCATCTCCGGGCTGATTCCTGCACGCCCGTTAAGGATGCTGGACAGCGCCTTTCGACTCACGCCGAGCGATCGCGCAGCGTCCGTGACGGTCAGGTTCAGGGGTTCCAGGCACAGTTGCCTGAGCACCTCACCCGGGTGCGGCGGATTATGCATCTTCATAGTCACCTCCTGGCGCAGGAGCACGCTCCAGGCCGTGTCGCGTGCCAGAAGCAACGTCAACACCGCCGGGATGCATCCCCCCGCGGTGTTGACTAACAGAACCAGCGCGATCAAGCGCAGCGTCTTCATCTGTCCTTACTTTACCTGGCAGGCGGCGAGCCGCGTTCGCTTTCCGACCAAGCGGCGCGATCCAGCGATGAAGCGCGGCGGGCTGCCGGCGAACCGCCGCCGGCGAAGCGCGTCACGCTCGGCCGATCAACCGCTTCCAGCCGGTGCGCTTGGGCGCCGCCACGCCGAGCAAGGTACGAAACGGCTCGGACTCGGCTTCCGAAAGCGGCTGGCTGCCGCGCAGCAGGTGCACCACTTCCAACATGCGGCAGAAGTGGTCGACGCAGTGCCAGCAGGTCCGCAGGTGCCGGTCCATCATTTCGCGGTCGCGCCACGTGGTGCGCCCGTCCACCACGTCCAGGAACGCCTTGGTGGGCAGGCAGTCGTGGGTCGCCACCGCGGCCGCCTCGCGCCCCAGCGCCGGACCATTCTCGGCGAGCAGCGTGCGCCGCCAGGAATCCACCTGGCCGCGGATCAGTTCCGCCGCGCGGTCGCGGACCTTCTCCACGGTTTCGGGGGAAACGCGCAGCATCGGTCCCGCCTGTGCCGCCGAGTAGCGCATGGTTTCGAACCATGCGGCCTGCTTCTCGGTCATGGTCAGCGGTTCCAGCGCCGCCGTCAGCGTTTCCAGGCCGATGGAAATTTCGGCGGCCGGCGCCGCCAGTTCGGCCACCATGAGTTGGCGCAGTTGCGCCACGAACCAGCGTTCCTCGGGTGGTTCGGTGGATTGAAACATGAAGGATTCGGGTTTGTGGACGGTCACCAGAATGTGGTCCAGCAGCGCCCGGTCGCCGGCCCTCCCCGGCGCGTAGTGCGCCAGCGCCTGGCGGACCACCGGCACGTAATGGGAAATGAAATGCATCCACCCCTCAGGCAGCCGGTCGCGGCAATCGCGCACCATTTCGTAGCACGTATAGATCATCTGTCCCGATGTTACCGTGCGCCGTGGTTGGCATGGTTGCGACATCCGCTCGGAGCCGGGCCCAGAGGGCACCCCGTGAGAAGCTGCGAAAAAATCATTTATGGGCCGCCGATTAACGCAGATGAACGCCGATAAGCATTTTGTTTTCATCAGCGTTGATCGGCGTTCATCGGCGGCCATTTGTTTTTTTCTCACGTTCCGAGGGAGCGATTTCCACGAGAGCACACTCACCCGGTTGCGTCCGCGGCGCGGCGGAGGTAAGCTCCCCAATAGAGGCACACTCCAAATGAGACTTGTGTTGCGGATTGCTTTGTGTTGCAGCCTGGCCGTCGGCGTTGGCATGGCACAGCGACGCGGCGGAGGCGGATCTATCGGCGGCGGTTCTCGCGGAGGTGGCGGTATCACCCGCGGCGGCAGCGGCGGAGGCGGATTCACCGGTGGCGGTTTTCGCGGCAGCGGCGGAGGCGGATTCACCGGTGGCGGTTTTCGCGGCAGCGGCGGAATGGGCGGCGGTGGCGGTTTTCGCGGCAGCGGCGGAATGGGCGGCGGCGTGTTTCGCGGCGGCGGCGGCATCGGCCGCTTTTCGGGTTTCCGCGGCGGCTACGGCGGCTACGGCGGCTACTACGGCAGCTACTATTCACCCTATTTCTACTCCGGGTACGGGCTCGGCTACGGATACGGCTACGGCTACTCGCCCTGGTACGACGATTACGGCTACAGCTCCAGCTCCTATCCGGCCTACAGTTATCCTGTCTACCAGCCTTCACCGAATGTGAACGTGGTGTATGCGCCACCGGCGCAGGCGCAGGCGCCCACCACCGTCTACGTGGAGCGCCCCAATTCCCTCACTCGCGAATACGACCAGTACGGACAGCAGAGCAACCGGCCCATGGCCGCCACGGACTCCGCTTCACCTCTTTACCTGATTGCGTTCCGCGATCACACCATCCGTGCCGCCGCAGCCTATTGGGTGGAGGGCGACACGCTGCACTACATCACCCAGGAGCACGAACAGAAGCAGGCCGCGCTCGGCACGGTGGACCGCGACTTGAGCGGGCAACTCAACCGGGAGCGCCGGGTTGCCTTCTCGCTTCCGGCATCGCATTAAGGACGGGCCCTTTTTGCGGCTTTTTTGCGGCTGCCGAATGGCTCTGTGCCGCTGTTTACAAGCTGACGGTTGCGTTCCGTGTTTTGGTTGATTTAGAATCACCAGACTACAGTAACGACGTGGTACAGTGATTGACCAGTAACGGAGGGCCTCAATGAAGGCGTCCCTGTTTTACGCAATTGTCCTAGTAGCGTCCGCTGCCTCCCCGATCCTCGGAGAACAGAGCCTCGATTCGATCCAGAAAATGGAGGAGTCAGGCGACACCATGGGCGCGCGTACCGCGCTCGCCCGCGCCGCCCAAGCCAGTCCCAACAGCGTGGCCGCATGGACCGCATACGCGGAGTTCCTGGACCGCTACGGCGACCCCGGGGCGCGCGAGGCCTACGGCAATCTGCTCGCCGCCCTGCGCGCGGGCGGCGATTCCGCGCGTGCCGGGACGGTGGCGCGCCGCCTGGCGCTGCTCGATCTTCTGGCCGGCGACCGCAATGCCGCCGGCGCCCACCTCGATGCCTACCGCGCGGCGGGCGGCCAAGCCGTCTCCCCCGGCACACCGCCGGCGGCGAATTCTCCGGCCGACCAAGGCACCGCCAATATCCCCGGTCCGCTGCGCTCCTTCGCCCGCATGGCCGCCCTGTCTCCCGATGCCGACCTGGCGGACGTTCTGCCGGCACTGGCCCGCAACGTGGTGACCAACGGCTATCAGGCGTCGCACAACAACGAATCGCTGGAACAGACCGAGTACCTCAAGCTGGTGCACCGCTACCTCTCGCAGGCGCGGGAACTGGAGAAACTGTCCGGCGAGACGCGCACCATCAAAATTGACACTTGCGAATCGCCCGCCGCCGGGGAATTGCTCCGCATCCTGGGTTTCCGCATGCGCGGCGGGTGCGGCAGTGAAGTGGTGCTGGAAACCGTCAACGCGCCGCGCGCCTTCCTGACGACCGACTCCGGGTTTCCGCTGAACGACCTGGAGCAGGCTCTGCGCACCAATCACCCGTTCACTTACGACTTCCACCCCACGGCGGTCCCGGTCATGTTCGGTCCCGATTATTGGAGCGGTCCCAAGGATAAGGAGAAGGACGCCACCAACTTCATCGAGAACTTCATCTCCGACCCCTCGGTTTGCCGCCTCTATCTGGGTTTTTCCAAACTGGACACGGTAACCGCGGAGGCGATGCGCAAGGTGGCCAGCCTGACGCGGCTGAAAGCCTACTCGCACGTGCTGGATTTCTTCGGCGGTATGTTCGAACTCCGCGACGGCAAGGCCGTGGTGCCGGGCGGCCAGCGCGCCGCCGCCGGTTGGGCCGAACTCGCCGGCGCGTCTCCCGACCAGGGCGCCGCGTTCTTTGACAAGCTGATGGCCAAGGACGATGGCTGGCTCGCCAGCCTGTACGACGCGCTCGCCCGCATACATGGTCCGGTGCAGGATTACCTGACCGACCCCGTGCGCATGAAACGCTTCTACTCGGCGGTCCGCGGGCGCATCACCAGTCCCGGTCCGGCCCGCCCGGTATTCCGCGCCAACACCGACATGATGCTGTTCACCACCCGCATGCGCGTGGACCCCAACGGCAAGCCCCACATTCCCGGCAGCCTGGAAGTGTGGCGCAACCTCTTCCTGAACCATCCGCAAGGCAAGTACGACGGCAAGCTCACCAAGATGGCCACCAATTGGAAAGAGCCGGACGACGTGCTGGAAGCGCTCTTCGCGCTCTCCCGCAAGGCGGTGGAGAACGAGCCGCTGAAGATCTTCATGGCGATCGGCGATATCGACCGCAATCGCGCCACCCCGCTCGGCGCGGCCACGGTGGACCGCCTGGCGCGCGACTATCACACCTACGGCAGCCAGTATCCGCTGTTCAGCGAATCGCGCAGCATTTCGGAAAAATCCATCATCCTGTTCCTGGATCAGATGGCGGCCATCGGCAAGGTGAAGGACCCGGCGTTGCACTCCGACATGGCCGGCACCTTCCAGTCGCTGGTGGGCCTCTGGCAAATCCTGGTACGGCAGCAGAGCATTCCCGACGCGCAGGCCGACGCCGTGTTCTCCGGCATCGTCGGCGGCTTCGCCCAGGTGCGCGGCGATCGTGAACTGTTCGATGCCGGGCGCAACGGCGTGAAGTTGCTGCTCGGCGTCACCGCGCCCATCGCCGACCCTCACGGGAAGATGCTGGACCTGATGGCCGGCAATCCCGCCGATTCCGAAACCCACGACCAGATGGTGCAGGATCTGATGCGCATCCTGGAAGCGCAGCGCACCGTCTCGTTGGATACCCTGTTCCAACTCGCCGATCACATCGAGTCCGTGGCCAAGGGAGAGAAACTCGATCCCAAGCTGGTCAACAAACTGGCCAGCCGGATCAGCGAAATTCAGTTGCCCCGCGCCTCGCTCTCCTCCACGGAAAAGAACGCCATGGGCTTCGGTTATTGGACCGATCGCCACCTGGATGCGGAGCGCAAACTCAATCTGCGCGCCTCCATCGAAAAGGCCGCCGGCGATCCGGAAAAGGTGAAGGAAACGCGCGCGCTCCTGGCGCCGCTGTTGCGCGATACCCTGCTCTCCTTCAACTACGCCCACTACGCGCCGCCGGGCGCGCAGATTCTATACACCAACCCGGTCTTCGTGCGCAGCCACGATTTCCTCGGTATGCAGGGCACCGATCACACCTGGCGCCCCACCGAACTCTACGGCACCGGCTGGCCATCCAACGGCGGCGGACGCCTGGTGGGCTCGCTTTCCTCGCTGCCCTACGCCCTGGCCGAAGCCGAACAGAACTTCCTGGTTCCGGCGCAGACCCAGGCGCTGATCTGGGGCGACCTGGTTCCGCAGATGATTCTCAGCGCCAAGATCCCGCGCTTCTGGCAGGTCACTCCCGCCCAGCTTCACTGGGTGGGACTGCACCTGCGCTACGGCCGCGAACTGCTGGCCGAAGCCGCGCTCTCTAGCGACCTGCGCACCCAGGTAGTCGCCTCGCTCGGCACGCTGGCCGCGCCGGCCCGCACCCATCAGGTGGCGCAGTTGCTGGAACAGGGCGCGGTCCCCGAAGCCGTCGACCGCGTGACGCCATCGGAGATGTACCTGATCGCTCGCGAGGTGGGCGCGGGGCGCAACCCGCGGAGCTCCTGCCTGCTGGCCGAATTGAAGCGCATGGCCGACGCCTCCCCGAAAGAGATCAACCACGCCGCCATCTCGCGCGCCTTCGGCACACCCAAGCCGACGCTGGCCAACTCCTACGAGCCCGAGCTTTTGAACCTGCGCACCTTCCCTACCTTGATGGGCTACTCCAGCCGCATCATGGCGGAGAGCTGGGAATCCAACAGCCTGTATTGGGCGGCGCTGGCCGACGAACTCGGCGTTTCGCCGGCCCAGCTCAACGTGCGCATTCCCCTGTGGACGCGCCAACTGGTGGAACAGATCTTTGCGTCGCACCTGGAAGACTGGCCCGCCGTGCTCAAGTCCCTGCGCCTGGTGGGCGACGATGTGCGCGCGCGCACTCGTGCCCTGGCAACCGAACAGAAGGTGTCCCTGCAATACTAGAAAATATACCCGGAAAACGATCATGACGATTTCACGACGAGGATTTCTTGGAATGACCGCGGCCGGCGCCGTGATCCGCGCGCAGGATAGCGGACAGCGCCCCATCTTCCGTGTCAAGGTCGATATGGTGGTGCTCAGTTTTCAGGTGACCGATAACAAGGGTCACTATATCAACGGACTGAAGCCCACCGATTTCCGCATTTTGGAGGACGGCATTCTACAGCAGATCGCCACCTTCGCCGAGGGCGCCAAGGCGCCGCTGGCGGTGGCCGAGGACGGCGTCACGCGCCCGCTGCTGGAAGCCAATAAGGAAGCGCTGCCGGGCATGGAACGGCCCGACGCCTTCGTGGGCACCAATGTGTTCGTGCTCTTCGACACCAGCAATTTCATGTACAAGGGATTCGTGTATGCGGAGGACGCCATCGCCGATTTCGTGCGCGGGCTGGACCGCGCCGATTCCATCGCGGTCTACACCTTCAGCCGCAACCTATCGCGCGCCGCCCCGTTGACGCACGATCACTCTAACGCCATCGCCGGACTGCGCAAG
>JADGNT010000027.1 GCA_017883345.1 Candidatus Solibacter sp.
ATGAAACTTGATGGACTCCGGCACGTAGCCCAGATCGGTGGCCACGCCGACGCGCACCCCCTGCGCTTCGAAGCAGTACCCCACCGGGTCGATGGCGTCGTGCGGAATGCCGAAGCTCTGCACTTCGATATCGCCGATCCGGAAGCTGACGCCCGCCTGGAAGGGTTCCAGGCGCGGCGGCGTCTGCGCGCCCCAGTCAATCGCCGGGGCCGCCAGGCGTGTCATATAGATCACCGCGCGGACTTCCTTATTGCGCGCCAGCACGGGCAGCCCCGCAACGTGATCCGAATGTTCGTGGGTGATCAGGATGGCGTCGATCCCCTCCAGCGATTCGCCAATGGAGGCGAGTCGCTTGCGCAGTTCGCGCATGCTCAGGCCCGCGTCGACCAGAATTCGCGTATTTTCGGTGGCCAACAGAGCGGCGTTGCCGGAACTGCCGCTGGCCAGCACGCAGAATTTTACGATGGTCTTCTCCCTCGAACCTTCAGAATACACCCAATCCCACGGAAACAGAATCGGGTGAATTTGTTCCGACCGTGGCCGTGTTAGCCTGCAAGCATGAAAGCCGCTCGCATTCACCAGCATGGCGGTCCCGAAGTGCTGGTCCACGAAGAAACGCCCGAGCCCAAAATCAAGGCCAACCAGATTCTCATCCGCGTCCGCGCCTGCGCGCTCAACCATCTGGACCTGTTCGTCCGCGCCGGCATTCCGGGCATGAAGTTCCCCATGCCGCACATCCTGGGCAGCGACATCGCCGGTGAAGTCGTCGAGGCCGGCGAACTCTGCGAGCGCGTCAAACCGGGCTGGCGCGTGCTGCTATCCCCGGGGCAGAGCTGCCGCCAGTGCGAGCAGTGCCTGCTGGGCAACGACAACTTCTGCCGCCGCTTCACCATGTTCGGCTACGCCATCGACGGCGGCAACGCCGAACTGCTGGCCGCGCCGGAGTATAGCGCCATCCAGATCCCCGACGACATGAGCTTCGAGAGTGCCGCCGCCACCCCGCTGGTGTTTCTCACCGCCTGGCACATGCTCATGGCGCGCGCCAAACTCCAGCCCGGCGAGGACGTCCTGGTGCTATCGGCATCCAGCGGCGTCGGCTCCGCCGCCATACAGATCGCCAAACTCTTCCAGTGCCGCGTGATCGCCACCGCTGGCGGCGAGAGAAAACTCGCCAAGGCGCGGGAACTGGGCGCCGACCACGTGATCGATCACTACCAGCAGGATATTTCGGCCGAGGTCAGGAAGATCACCGGCAAGCGCGGTGTGGATGTCGTGGTGGAACATGTGGGCGTGGCGACGTGGCCCAAGAGCCTGGAATCGCTCGCCCCGGCGGGACGCCTGGTGACCTGCGGCGCCACCACCGGTTTCGACGCGCGGATCGATCTGCGCTTCCTCTTCAGCAAGCAGTGGAGCCTGCTGGGCTCGTTCATGGGGACCATGGGGGAGTTGCACCAGGTGCTGAAATTCGTCTTCCGCAAGCAATTGAAACCGGTGGTGGACCGCGTCTATCCGCTGGCGGAAATTGGGGCGGCCCATCGGTATCTGGAAAACAAGGAACAGTTTGGCAAAGTCATCGTCAAACCCTGAGGCGCGAAATGTTCTTGCTCGGTTTGGTAATTCTGATGGCGTCCTGGTTGGCCTGGGCGTACCCGTTTATCTTCCGGGCGCCGCACATCCAGAAGCGGCCCTCCATCACGGCCATCGGTCCGACGCGCGCCGGCCTGTTCCTGGAGTCCATCGCGATCGCCATGGCCTTCGCCTGCCGCCTGCCCGCGGACTCGCCGCCCCAGTGGTGGCGCATCGCCGGCGCCATCGTCTGCGGCCCGATAGCGGCCGTCTTGTCGTGGACCGCGGTGCGGCATCTCGGCCGCCAGTTCCGGGTCAACGCGGGGCTCTACGAAGATCACGAATTGGTCACCAGCGGGCCGTACAGGATTGTGCGCCATCCCATCTATACGTCGTTGCTGGCCATGCTGGCGTGCAGCCTGTTTATACTTACGCCCTGGCAGTGGGCCGTGCCCTCTATCGTGCTATTCGTGGCCGGGACGGAGATTCGCGTGTACACCGAGGACGGCCTGCTGGCCTCGCGTTTCGGCGAGCGCTTCCTGGCGTACCGCAAGCGCGTGCCGGCCTACCTGCCGTTTGTGCGATAGTGTCCTGTATGATTAGGCGCATCACCGCACTTTCCCTGGCGTTCCTCGTGGCCGGCGGCGCTGCCTTCGCGGCCGACCTCACGGAACAGTATCGCGCCACCGCCGACAAGCTGATCGACGCCGCGTTGGCCGATACCGAAGGCTACAACCGGCTGGCCTATCTCTGCTATCGCATCGGGAACCGCTTGAGCGGCTCGCCGGGCCTGGAGAAGGCGATTGCGTGGAGCGTGGAGACGATGAAGGCCGCGGGCCTGAGCAACGTGCGCGTGATCCCCGCCAAGGTGCCGCACTGGGTGCGCGGCGCGGAATCGGCGCGCCTGCTGACGCCCCTGGACCGCCCGCTGCACATGCTCGGCCTCGGCATGAGCATCGGCACACCGCCCGGCGGCATCACCGCCGACGTGGTGTCCGTCGCCACCTTCGAGGAGCTCGCCAAACTGGGGCGCGCCAAGATTCAGGGCAAAATCGTGCTGTATAACGAGGAGTACCGTGGCTACGGCTCCGCTCGAGTCTATCGCTCCACCGGCGCCGCCCGCGCCGCCGAGTTCGGCGCCGTCGCCGCTCTCGTCCGCTCCGCCACGCCGCTCGCCATGCAGATCCCGCACACCGGCGAAATGAATTACGACGAGAAGCAGCCCAAGATCCCCGCCGCCGCCGTCTCGCCCGAGGACGCCATGATGATGGCGCGCCTGGTCGACGAAGGCGTGCCCGTCAAGGTCCACTTGGAGATGGGCGCGCAGACGCTCCCCGATGCCGATAGCGGCGACGTGATCGGCGAGATCCCCGGCCGCGAACATCCCGAAGAGGTGGTCGTCATGGGCGGCCACATCGATTCCTGGGACGTCGGCCAGGGCGCGCAGGACGATGGCGCAGCCATCGTCGCCTGCCTCCAAGCCGTGGCGCTCATGAAGAAATTGGGCCTGCAGCCGCGCCGGACTATCCGCGTGGCCTTCTGGGTCAATGAAGAAAACGGCGGGCGCGGCGGCGTGGCCTACCGCGAGTTCGTCGGCGACAAAATCAAGAACCATGCCGCGGCCATCGAAATGGATGGCGGCGCCGAGGCCCCGCGCGGATTCGGCGCCGGCGTGGACGCGGCCTCCATGACCATGCTGCAGCAGATCGGCAAACTGCTCGACCGCATCGGCGCCGGCGAAATCGCCGGCGGCGGCGGTGGCAGCGATATCGGTCCGCTGCTGCGCGATGGCGTTCCCGGCCTGGGCGAGCGCACCGTGGGCACGCACTACTTCGACTGGCACCACACCGACGCCGACACCCTGGACAAGGTGAACCCCGAGGATTTCCGCAAGAACGTGGCTGCGCTCGCCGTCATGGGCTACGCCCTGGCCGACATGCCGGAGCGCTTGATAGCCGCCGCCGGCGGCGGCCGCCGCGGTCCCCCGCAGTGACCGTGGCATGAGGCTCCGCCTTGTGCATCCGAGCGCAACTCGGACTGGTGTTGGGGCAGGCGGACTTGCTCATCAGTTTGAGCAACTCTTCCCGGATGACAATGTTTGGCTGCTCGTATGGCTCACGTTCGGCTCTTTGGAGCAGATGCCTCGGCTGCTTGTTGTTCGCGCCACTGTGCAATCAAGCGGAGCGATATTTCACCAAGCGGCACTCCTAGCTTGTGATAGTTGTCGCTGAGAAGTTGGGCAATGTCCGTATCATGTTGAATGACGGCTATTGCAGTTGGATGAGCAAATGTTGAAAATATTTTGTTGAGGTGTTTGAAGAATTCTCCCCTGCCAAGCTTCTTGGCAGCCGTTGCCACGAGTGTGAAGTCTTCTTCGATATCGAATCCGTCTTCTATTGCCCCCAGTTCACCGTGAAATACCGCGGTGTCCCCGGGGCCGGCCTGCACATCGCCAAAAACAAGTTCGGCGACCACACCTTGCTCAGTTGGAACTGGCCCACCCTGGCGCGCCAGTGGCTGCCCACGATCGATCACCCCTCCGACAAGGCCACCAGCGAATTTCTGGTCACCGCGCCCGCCAAATATCAGGTAGTGGCCAACGGCCTCCTCCAGGAGGAACTCGATCTCGGCGACGGCCTTGGAATGACCCCCTGGAAGCGATCCGTGCCCATCGCGTCGTGGCTCAACAATATCGGCGCCGCGCAATTCGCCGCGCGCCACTTCGGGACCGCGGCCGGCGTGGCTCTCCAAACCTGGGCCTTCCCGCGGGATCGCGACAACGGCATCTTCACCTTCGAAGAACCCACGCGACCGGCCATCGAGTTCTTCACCTCCCACATCGGCCCGTACCCTTATGAAAAGTTGGCCGACGTCCAGGTGGCCGTCATGGGCGGCGCCATGGAGCACGCCAGCGCCATCTTCTTTGGCGAACGCGGCGTGACCAACCGTCCCGCCTTCGGTCTGCTGGCGCACGAGATCTCGCAGCAGTGGTTTGGCGATTCGGTCACCGAGAAGGACTGGAACGACGCGTGGCTCAGCGAAGGCTTCGCCACCTATTTCGCGTCCCTCGCCAGCGAGTTTCACGCTGGGCCGCGATGCTTTTGCCGGCGCCATGCGGCGTTCGCGCACCAGCATCCTCGGCATGGAACCTTTTTCTTCTCTGCGCTTTCCTCTTTGTTCTCGGCGTCTCTGCGTTGAATGGACAGCTTCCCTGTTCAGCCCGCGGCGTCGCCACCCCACTGGCTTTCCAACATGCGCGAGTATTCTCCGGAAGCGTAGAGGGTGAATCGGAAATTCGTGGAGGGCAGAGATTCGTACGGCTCCGACTCCATATAACAGCGGTAGAGGAAATCCGGGTAGCGGTGGTAATTGCGGAGGAATTCTTCGTTGAGCGTTTCAAACGCAGGCGGAGAGACAAACACCGCGTTCATCCCGATGGCGCGCGAAAAGATCGACACGTAATCCACTACGCCCCAGCGCACCAGTTTTTCCTTGACCGCCTCGGGCGGGTCCTTCGTCAACAGGCCCGCAAAGCTCTGGCGGCGAATTTCCATGGCGGCGAATTCCGGGACCCGCTGCGCCCATTCGACGCATTGATCGATCCAGCGGAATACATCCTTACCAAGAAAAAAGAGCATACGCATTTCGGCGTATCGGCCGGACAGGAAGCGCCGTTTCAGGTCGTCCGGCTCCGCCCCTTCGTTGGGAATCAAGCCCGAAAGCATGAGCGCGGCTTTGGAACTTTCCAGCAAGGTGGAAGGCGCGATGCGCTCGTTGAATGGATGAAGGATGAGCGGCGGCAAATCCCAAACCGTCTTCCCCAGAATGGTTATCGCCGGTGACATTTCTCTCCCACTCTCTCATATCGGCTCTTGCACGTGCGACTTTATGGCAGCTCTTGAGAATACCGCGCCGCGCCCGGGTTTAGTTGCATATCGAAAGAGATCATGGTCATGCTGCGCCTGTAGTACTAGACTGCGGTTGGGTTTGGTAAGAGCGATGTTGCGGCGCTTTCTGATGGCCTTACAGTCCGAGGACCGTGGGCAGGACCTGGCGGAGTACTGCCTGCTCACGGCCTTGGTTGCCTTGGTCGCAGTGGGGATATTGATCCACGTCTCCGGCGGGATGCAGGCAGTCTGGGACAGTGCAACCACCTCACTGACTGCCGGCCATGCGGCCATTTCCGCAACGGCCGCCGCTGCCGACACCCCCGCCAGCACTCCTAGCCAGTAACCGTCGTGGTTGACAATGAGCGCAAGAGCGCGACCAGGGGGTCGCGCTCGGACGAGGGCGTCCGCCCCACTTTTTCGCAGGCTACGCGACATTCAATCCGAGGAAGCGGTGCGCATTCCCGTAGCAGATGTCGCGGACCACCGGCCCCACCAGATCGTCATTGTCCGGTATCTCCCCGTTCTCCATGTCCCGCCCGAACATGTCGCACAATACCCGGCGGAAATATTCGTGCCGCGGGTAGCTCATGAAGCTCCGCGAATCGGTCAGCATCCCCAGGAACCGGGAAATCAGGCCGCAGTTGGATAGCGCGTTCATCTGCCACCGCATGGCCTCCTTCTGATCCAGGTACCACCAGCCGCTGCCGAACTGAATCTTGCCCGCCGTGATTCCGTCCTGGAAGTTGCCGATCATGGTGGCCATCACGTAGTTGTCGGCCGGATTCAAATTGTAAATCACCGTCTTGGGGAGCGCGTTCTCCTGATCCAGGCGATCCAAGTACGCGCCGAGCGCGTCGCCCTGCGGCCAATCGCCGATCGAATCCCAACCGGTGTCCGGCCCCATCTCGTGGAACCGCCGCGTGTTGCTGTTGCGCCGCGCACCGAGGTGGAGTTGCTTGGTCCAGCCCTTCTCCGCATCCAGCCGGCCGAAGATCAGCATCATGTAGGACGCGAACCGGCCATGCTCTTCGTGCGTCGCGGCATGACCGCCGCGCGCCCGGCCGAAAATCGACGCGGCTTCGTGCTCGGTGGGAAAACTGCCGAAGGCGTGATTCAGTCCGTGATCGCTCAGACGGCCGCCCATCTGGTGGAAGAAATCGTGGCGCTGGCGAATCGCGTCCACGAAATCGGCCAGCGTGGAAATCTGCGTATTGCCCACCGCCGCCAGGCGGTCCACCCAGGGATTCAACAATTCGGGGACGTGTACGTTGAGCGCCTTGTCCGGCCGGAAGGTGGGAAACACCTTGGTGGCGAGCGGCGAAGCGGCGATGGCGCGGTGCCACGCGAGGTCGTCGGTCGGATCGTCGGTGGTGCAGACCGCCTTCACGCGGAATTTGCCAAGGATGCCGTGCGCGCTCAGTTCATCGGTAGCCAGCAGCGCATTGGCCTGCTCCCAGACGCGCGGCGCGGTGCGCTCATCGAGCAGTTCGTCGATTCCGAAATAGCGTTTCAATTCCAGGTGCGTCCAGTGATACAGCGGATTGCGCAGCGTGGCCGGCACGGTGCGCGCCCAGGCGAGGTATTTTTCGTACGACGGAGCGGCGCCGGTGCAGTGGCTTTCCGGCACGCCGTTGGCCCGCATGGCGCGCCACTTATAGTGATCGCCTTCCAGCCAGATCTCGAAGAGATTCTGAAACCGCCGGTTTTCCGCCACATCCTTGGGAGGCAGATGGCAATGATAATCCAGAATCGGCTGGTCCTCGGCGAACTGGCGATAGAGCCGCCGCGCGGTTTTGGTGTGGAGCAGGAAATCTTCGTGGATAAAGGACATATAGGGCGCTAAAACCTGATTGAAACACACTTCGCCCGCGTGGGGGGAGACGGTTCACCGCAGAGACGCCGAGAACGCAGAGGAAGCGCAGAGCACGCATGCACAAGGCAGGAGCCTTCCTCGAAAATAGACTCGCGCTCCGAAAAGATCGCTCCCGACCCAGAGGGTACCCCGGTCGCGGCTCTGATCGGAGCCGCGACCGTTAGGGAGCGGTATCCCGATGGGCAGCGGCATTTTCATCATTCGTTTGAGACGCCGCGGGCGTCATGAGCAACTTACGCCACGGAACAAACCTCGGGGCACGTTCGTCTTAGGATAGAGATGACGAGAGCTTGATATGGCCAATCCGAAGAAACGCTCCCGGGCCTGGTTCCTGCTGGCGCTGCTACCCGTCTGCGGCGGCGCCGCATTTTTTTCCGTGCGCGCGTTGAGTCGAACGCCCGCCAAGATCGACTCCGAAAAGCTGGTGAAGGTGGAGCGTATGGATCTGGCGCGCTCGGTGGTTGCCACCGGCAAGATCGAGCCCACCACCAAGGTGGAGATCAAGTCCAAGGCATCTGGCATCATCTTGAAACTCCCGGTGAATGTGGGCGACCGCGTACGCCAGGGCCAGGTGATCTGTGAACTGGACCAGAACGACCTGCTGCCGCGGGTGCGGCAGGCGCAGGCGGCGCTCGGCATGGCGGACGCGATGCTGAAAAGTGCGCAAGCCGAGTACGAGCGCTCCAAGGTAGAGGCCGAGGGGCCGGATATTCCGTTCCTGAAGCGCGATATGGAGCGGGCGCGTGAGATGTTCCGTCAGAAAGTGGCCCCGCAGATGGCGCGCGACGACGCGGAGAAGAATTACGAAATGGGGAAGAACCGCCAGCAGCAGGCGGTAGTTTTTCTGGGCGTGGCCAGTGCGGCGATCCGCAAGGCCGAAGCCCAGGTGGAACAATCGCGGGCGCAGCTTGCCACCGCGGAAGAGGACCTGCGCAACGCCACCATCGTGTCGCCGATCGACGGCGTCGTGCTCTCGCGCGACCGTGAGGTGGGCGATGCGGTCAGCTCGATTCTCACCATGGGGAGCGGCGCCACGCTGATCATGTCGGTGGGCGACCTGCGCGAGGTCTATGTCAAGGGCAAGGTGGACGAGAGCGACATCGGCAAGGTCTTCCTGGGGCAGGCGGCGCGCATCACGGTGGAATCCTACAAGGACCAGAAATTCGCCGGCAAGGTCACCAAGATTTCGCCCATGGGCGTGGAGAAGGACAACGTCACCACCTTCGAAGTGCGGGTCTCCATCTCCAACGAAACGGGCAAGCTGATGGCCACCATGACGGCCAACGCCGAGATCCTGCTGGAAGAGCGCAAGGGCGTGCTGGCGATTCCGGAAGGCGCGATCATTTACAAGAAGGATCGCGGGATCGAGGTGGAGATACCGGACGCCGGGAGCGAGAGCGGACGGCGGCGGGTGACGGTAGCGACCGGCATCGGCAACGGCTCGCGGACCCAGATCACCAGCGGTCTCAGCGAAGGGCAGCAGGTAATCCTACAGTAGGGGGCGGCATGCTGCTTTACCTGCGGGAACTCTTCAGCCAGGTGGTATCGGCGCTCTTGCGCAACAAGCTGCGCAGTTTCCTGACCATGGCCGGGATTGCGTGGGGCGTGGCGTCCATGGTGCTGATCGTGGCCATGGGCGACGGCTTCAAGGCCGGCCAGCGCGACCGTTTCAAGCAACTCGGCGAGAACATCGTGATTCTTTTTCCCGGGCGGACGGAGAAGCAGGCCGGCGGTCTGCGCGCGGGCCGGCGCATTCGCCTGAACTACGACGACCTGCGCGACATACAGACCGAGTGTTTCCTGGTGCGGAACATCGTCGCCGAATTGCAGAATCAGGCGCGCACCACCAGCCGGTACAACGGCGGAACGTTCTCCGTGATGGGCGTGGAGGCGCTTTATGAAAAGATCCGCACGATCCCCATCCACCGCGGCCGCTTCCTGGCGCCGCAGGACGAAGAGGGTGCGGCGCGGGTCGCGGTAATCGGCGACAACGTGCGCAAGGTGCTCTTCGGCGAACACCCGGTGGCGCCGGGCGATACGTTTTCGATCAACGGACTGCCTTTCCGGATCGTGGGCCTGATGCCGCCCAAGGACCAGAACAGCAGCTATAACGGGATGGACAGCGACAAAATCTTCGTGCCGTACGCTACCATGGTCCGCGATCTGCCGCTGGACGACCCCAACTTCCACCCGGGCATCGTCAGCGACCTGATTTACGTCCCGGCCGACCTGAAGAGTTGGCAGCAGGCGCGCACGCAGGTAATCCGCGTGCTGGCGCGCAATCACAAGTTCGACGCAGCCGACCCGAGCGCGGTCCGCTACTGGGACACGGTGGAAAATGCCGAACTGGTGGACAGCATGTTCACCTCCATGACGGCCTTTCTGGGCGCGATTGCGGTGGTGACGCTGACGCTGGGCGGAGTCGGCGTGATGAACATCATGCTGGTCTCGGTGACGGAACGCACGCGCGAGATCGGGCTGCGCAAGGCATTGGGCGCCACGCGCCGGCGCATCCTGGCGGACTTCCTGCTGGAAGGCGTGCTGCTCGCCGGGATGAGCGGGCTTGTGGGCTGGGCCGGCGCCTACGGTGTGGCGGCGGCCGTGAACACGCTCCCCAAACGCGAGATGTTCGCGGGACTGCCGGTGAACGGCAGCACCACGGCCCTCGCGTTCGGCGCTCTGGCGGTGATCGCCGTGTCTTCCGCCTTGTGGCCGGCATGGCGCGCGGCCCGGCTGACTCCGGTGGAGGCGCTGAGTTATGAACGGTGAATGGCAGCCGGCGCGGCCTTTGTACTACGGTTCATCAAGTTCTTTGCGCACCGCGGCGATTTTTCATGAGGCCCAGCCCGCAGGGCGCAAGAGAGTAGCCCAGTGCGCCAGCACTGGGAGAACGACGGTCCCGTACCCAGCCCCGGGACGGGGCGGAAGAACCGTGCGACGGCGCCTTCTTACGCCCCGTTCCGGGGCTGGCCAATGCGCCCGTCCGCGACCCACGGCTGCACGCCGTGGGCTATTGTCTTTCGCCCTTCGGGCTCGGCGTCGGCATGAGTGCCGACGCGGCACGCAGGAGTGCGTGCGCCACGCTGGCACCCGAGGCGCCGCGTGACCGCCGCGTCCATCTGCCGGGAGGCAGCGCAGGCGCTGCGCTTCAATCGACAGCGCAGCATTCTGACCACGATCAGCCTCGCCTGGGGCGTGGCGTGTTTCGTGATCCTGAACGGGTACGGCGATGGCTTCCACCGCGCGCTGCTCAAGGCGTTCCGCTCGCAGGGACAGGACCTGGTGCTGGTCTTCGGCGGCCGCACCTCCTCGCAGGCGGGCGGCGAACGCGCCGGGCGCCGCATCCTCCTAGAGCGAACCGACGTCGAGGCCATCCGCGAAGCCGCGCCCATGATTGCGGCGATCTCGCCGGAAATGATGATGCGCGGCAGTACCGTGGTCCACGGATATCGCCAGCAGACCATCACGGTGCGCGGCGTGCATACGGAGTACGGGCGGGTGCGCAATCAGACCATCGCGACCGGGCGTTGGATCGTGCCCGAGGATGAAGGGCAGAAGCAGCGCGTGGCCGTGCTGGGCTCTAACGCGGCGGAAAAACTCTTCAGCGAGGTGCCGCCGGTGGGTGAAGAGATCACCATCGACGGCCTGCGATTCACCGTGATCGGGGTGCTGCTGACCAAGACGCAGGTGGCCAATTACGATACGCCGGACAACGAATGCATCTTCATTCCCTACGAGACCAGCTCGCTCTACCGCGACCTCAAGTACCCCACCTATTTTGTGTGGACGCCAGTAAACCCGGAGTTCCGCGAGCAGTGTCTGCGGCAGATGCGCGAGACCATGGCGCGTCTGCACAACTGTTCGCCGCGCGATGAGCGCGCCGTGCGCACGGTGGTATTCAGCGAGTTCGAACGCCTGATCGACACCATGGGGATCGCGTTGCGCCTGCTGCTAGGGTTCATCGGTTCGCTGACGCTCGGGATCGGCGGCGTGGGTCTGGCCAACATCATGCTGGTGTCGGTGACGCAGCGCACGCGCGAAATCGGCATTCTGAAAGCGATCGGCGCCACGCGGCGGAGCATCCTGGGGCAGTTTTTGCTGGAGGCGATGACCATCGTCACGGTCGGCGGCGTGCTCGGCGTGGCGGCGGGATGGGGGCTGACATCGCTACTCGGCACGCTGCCGTTGCTGGGGCCGCTGTTCAAGGACACCAGCGGGGCGGGCGATATTCATTTGCAGATCTCCAGCGCCGCGGTGCTGACGTCGACCATTTTGCTGGAGAGCGTCGGCCTGATCGCCGGACTGCTGCCCGCGATCAAGGCATCGCGCCTGGATCCCATCGAGGCGCTGCGGTATGAGTAAACCCGGGGACAGACCCGACGTTCACCGGTTTTAGAGCGGGAGAAACTCCGCGAAACTCGGGGAACGTCGGGTCTGTCCCCGGGGTTTACGCCAGCAGTTCGTCCCAGGTGACTTCGCGCTTCTGCTGGTACGCCATGCGGCCCAATAGCGCCGTCAAGGTCGCGTTGGCGGCGATGGGCGCCATGTTGTAGGGCTTGGCGTCGCGGATGCTGGCGAAGAACGCTTCCACCGCGTCGATGGTGATCTCGCGCTTGGAAGCGCGACGTTCGATTAGGCTGGAGTCCGTCAGATCGTCGGCATTCTTATAGGGCGAATTGGCGATCGGACCGTGCAACTTATAGTAGGTTCGACCGGTCTCCAGCATTCCCAACGAGCCGAAGAACTGCTCCTTCACGTCGCGGAAGCCGGCGGTGTACTTGATGCTGATCAGCCAGCCTTCCACCCCGTTGGGATAGAAATAAGCGATCTCGTGATGGTCGGAATCCTGATCGCCATAGGCCAACGGGTAGCGCAGGCTGCCGGTACCGCGCGCGCTCAGCGGGTGCGCGTCGTTGGCGAACCAGTTCAGCATATCCACGCCGTGGCAATCCTGCTCCACGATGACGCCGCCCGATTGCGCCATCCACGATCCCCAGCGGCGAATCTTCTCATCCGCTGTCGGGGGAGTGGGGGCGGCGCCGGGCTTCGGCGGCGTTCCCCCGAGGTTCCAGTAACTCATCATCATTTTGATTTCGCCCACTTTGCCCGACTTGTAATAGTCCATCGCCGTCAGGTATTCCGGGCTGAAGCGCTGCTGGAATCCGAACTGGATGGTTCGCGACTTGGCGGCCTTGTCGGAGGCGCGGAGCAGGCGCTTCACGCCGGCGACATCGGCGCCCGCGGGCTTTTCGCAATAGATGTGTTTGCCGGAAGGGACGGCCGCTTCGAAATGTTCGGGATGCAGATAGACGGGCGTGGTGATGAGCACCGCGTCGACGTCCGGTTGCGCGAGCAATTCATGGTAGTCCTTATAGACGCGTGCGCTCTGCGCCCCGGGAATCTTGGTCTTGGCGTTGTCGATGCGGTCCGGGTAGATGTCGCAGATGGCCGCGAGTTTCGTGCCCTTGACGTTGGCCATGTGGGTGCCGACATACACGCCGCGGCCTCCGGTTCCGATGACGCCGAACGAGACGGCGGAATTCGCCTGATAGCCGAATGCCGTCTCCGGGGACACAATTAGGATGCTGCCGGCTACGCCGGTGATGGCTTGCCGTCTGCTGATGGGTTCCATAGGTTGCCTCCTTATGGTTCCCTTGAATATAACAACTGGCGGCTGTGTCATGTCCCGCGTGAGCGAAAGGGCGCGACCAGGGGGTCGCGCGCGGACGAGGGCGTCCGCCCCACTTTTGCCCACGCTAATCGAAGATGACGGTCTTATTGCCGTAAGAGAGAATGCGGTGTTCCAGATGCCAGGTTACCGCCCGCGACAACACCACGCGCTCCAGATCGCGGCCCTTGCGGATGAGATCTTCGACCTGCTCGCGATGCGAGATGCGCACCACATCCTGTTCGATGATGGGGCCATCGTCCAGCACCGCGGTCACGTAATGGCTGGTGGCGCCGATCAGTTTGACCCCGCGGTGAAAGGCCGCGTGGTACGGACGGGCGCCGATGAAGGCCGGCAGGAAAGAGTGGTGAACGTTGATGATCCGCGAGGGATACCGCGCGACGAACTCAGGGGGCAGAATCTGCATGTAGCGGGCCAGCACTACCAGATCGATTCCAGAAGCCGCCAGCAATCGAAGTTGCGCCTCCTCGGCGGATCGGCGGTCCGCGGGGTTGACGGGAATGTGGTGGAATTCAATGCCGTGGAAACGCGCTAGCGCCTCGCCATCCGGGTGATTGCCGACGATCAGGGGAATTACGCAGGCGAGTTCTCCGGTCTGGTACCGGTGGAGGAGATCGGCCAGACAGTGCAGATACTGCGATACGAAGATTGCCACCCGCGGAGGTTGCGACATCAGGCTGAGGCGCCAGCGCATCTGGAATCCGGCCGCCACGGTTTCAAACTCCGCACGAAACGCAAGCAAGTCGAACGCCGCCAGTTCCCATTCCACCCGCATGAAAAAGAGTTCGGCTTCGGGGTCCTGATGTTGATCGGCATGGGTGATGTTGGCGCCGTAGCGGTAAAGCAGGTTGGCGACGCCCGCCACCAGACCTTTGCGGTCCGGACAATCGATGAGGAGAACGGCGGTATTTCGCATACCCTACCTCAGAAGGTACCACCCGCGCTAGAGCACCGTAGCGTAGGCGTTCCCGCCTGCCATGCCGGTATTCGTACGTGTGCCCCAAAGGGGCAGATTACCAGTGGGGGAAGGACCCACTCGAATAGTTGATGGTTAGATTCGATAGCTATCGAGCGGCGAGTCGGGGTAACCGGGCTAGCCGAAACCTCGTGAAAAAGTCCACTTTAGGTGGGCGAGCGACCTTGCAGGCCGTAACGCGTGTGAAGCTTGAGCAGGCCTCGAAAGCGGCAATGTGGACGCCGACCCGGCGTACGAACGGGGAAGGCCGAGACGACTGGGAAGAACCCGGCGCGGGAGCGCGCTATAGAATAACCGTCCGCACCAGTCGGTCCACCGGGGTAGTGAGCACAGCATGCAAGGAAGGTAATTTGCGTCAGTGGGGGAGGCTCGGGATGGTCGGGGAGTCGCGTGCCCCGAACGTCATCTTTGGGATGACGGACCATCTGGGCGTCGGAGAGGGTCAGATGTACCCGCGAAACCGGGCAATGCCGGTGGAGGGAAGGACCCTTGCTTCTGGTGAGCTTGCAAAGAAGGAAAGGAGCGGTGATTGGCGGTGAGCCTGACAACGCCGAGCAAGATACGGGAACTTCAGATCAAGCTGTATCGAAAGGCGAAGAACGAGCCGGAGTACCGCTTTTACCAGCTCTACGACAAAGTGTATCGAGAGGATATTCTGGACCATGCCTACGAACTGGCGAGAGCCAATGATGGTGCGCCGGGGGTGGATGGGGAGAGCTTTAAGGACATAGAGTCGAGAGGGCTGGGGGAGTGGAAGAACGGCCTCAGAGAGGAACTACGCAACAAGACATATCAACCACAACCAGTGCGACGGGTGATGATCCCTAAGTCTGGGGGCGGGGAGCGACCGCTGGGGATACCGACAATACGGGACCGAGTGGCGCAAACCGCTGCGAAATTGATATTGGAACCGATCTGGGAGGCGGAACTGGAGCCGAATGCATACGGCTACCGGCCGCGGAAGAGTGCGCAGGGTGCCATCCGGAAGGTGGAAGAACTGCTGCACGAGGGGTACACGGATGTCGTTGACGCGGATTTGTCGAAGTACTTCGACACCATTCCGCACTCCGAACTTCTACAGTGTGTGGCTCGG
>JADGNT010000470.1 GCA_017883345.1 Candidatus Solibacter sp.
CGATGCTCCAGGTCGGGTTCGTTGAGCACTTCGCACCAGTCCACCTGGTAATGGTGGCCAGATTCGTGGCGTTTGCCGTATTCGTCGACGAAGCCGCCCTGAGTGTACCAACCGACCACTCGCGCGTAGTAGTCCGCCAGCTCTTTGCCGCTCGCGTCGCGCAGTTCGGCGCCTTGCGTGTAGTTCCAGACCGGTTCCTCCGGATCCGCCGGGTAGGCGACAGGCTTCGGCGTGACCCACATCCATTGCGGTGTGGTGCTGAAGTTCAACACCGAGGGACGCCCCTTGGTGGCCTCCAGAAAATCGATAGTGAGGGGGTCGATCAGCGAGAAGTCCCAGGAAGTCTGGCCGTCGTGAGGCGGCTCCAGTTCGGCCACGGCCAGTCTCGGGTAAGGGAGCCACGGCACGAAGCGGGCGTAATCGGGCTGCAAGTCGCGCAGCGCCGCGAGCACGCGGTCGTGTATCTTGGAGCCGCGGCGCAGGGGAGGGTTGACCACCACCTGTAAGGATGCGGTGGTGTTCGAAACCCGCGCAGGGGAATCCCAGGAGATCCCGACAGAGGGCGGCGCCTCCGGGTTTGTCTGGGCGGCGGCGGGATGCGACATCCACAACAGGAGCGTCGAAACAACGGCAAGTGCGCTGCGAATCATTTCTGCGACCTCACGCAAATCTTAACTTATCGAGCGCCGCCGTTTTACCCCACCGAGCGCACGACGAAGTAGGGCTGGTTGGCGCGGCCGGCGGCGAAACGCGGGTGAAGCAAGGTCCGCCGTCGAAGGAGGGCAGTCCGAACGCCCCTGCCCTCAGGCTCCGAGCGCCTTCGCCTTCCGCCTCAAGTCGGTCCGCAGCCGACGCACCCGGTCCGCCAACACATCGCGTGCAACCCCGAGGTGAATATATGGATTCATTCCCGGTCGCCCGCTTCGGCAGCCGTTCAGATGTTGCTGTCCGCCGGTCGGAAGTGGGCGATGCAGGGCCTGACACCGGTCTGGCAAGAACACCAGGCCTGTGCTTGGAATTCCCTCAGGACCTCCGGGTCGCCGACGAGTTTGCCATGGCTGTTGGCCTGCTGGCCTGCGGCAGCCAGAGATGCCGAAAACGTCTAATAATAAGCACCCTGCCCCTGCCAACGCCGCGGAGATCCCCCCGGACCACGTGATATGATACCGGCAGACTGGAGAAGCCGGTGCTTGTCATACGCAACGCTCAAATGGCAGTATTCGGGAGAAATGCCGAAGCAGCTTTTTGTGACCGGGCTGTGGATTATCTTCGGCGAACCGTGCCGGAAGTCTGCGCTGCCATGACGTCCGAGCACTTGTTGGAATCCGTGAGATATGCTCTCTTGCGGTGCCGTTCCATCGGGTCTGAACGAGAGGTTGACGTGTTCCGGTACCTAAACCTCATGTACGTATTTGGTTTTCAGTTTGAGCAACTGCCTTGGGTGAAGCGAATCCTCGCCGAAACGTCGATGCATCCGCGGGCGCGCATGGACTGGCTGAGCAGTCATGCCCTGTACGTCGCAAGCCAGGGGGCGCGCCATGTCCGCGGCTGACAATTCGGCGCAGAAACCTCCTCCATCGGATCCCCCGCAACTGGCCCCGCCAGACCAGTTGGCGTCCATGAATCAGAGCGCGCAACAGAGCGGCGGCACGGGTAATGCCGGTCAGTCCTCCCAGGGGTGCCCCAAGAAAAGGTCGTGGTTTTCGGTTACGGCCATGCACACGGTGGGCGGAGCAGAGCAAGTGGTGGAGGGCCTGACGCTGAACTGCCACGTGCCGGACCTTGGCCCCACTAACGGTGTGACGTCCAGCGGATCTCCCCACGTCCGGTTCGACGATCTCACGCCCGGCGGCACGGGTGATGTGCTCGGGACGTCGCACGACGAGGTGGTCTGGGAGGTTACGACGGATATCTCATAGATAGCCGAACCTGCCATGGGCCGCGTTTTCTTCTCACAAGCCGACGCCACCGACTACGCCCCAAGCGCGGGCGAGACCATGTACGACATCGTTTCGAGCCAGTGCGAGGAAGCCGATCCGCCGATCACTTGTGATGAGGTCGCGCTTTTTAACTGGGGCACGGGGGAAACGCCCGAAGTCCTGCGGGCGCTCGTGGAACTGGTCGGCTGCCGGAAGATCGATCCCGATCCCTACCAATGCGAACTCGATCCGGCCAAAGGGCTCAAGGGCAAACTGTACCTTCCCAAGGTCTGGAAGATGCAAGGCCTGGCCTTCGAGATACTCCACAAGCTCCTGGTCAAACAACAGTTGCCGGCCACGGCCGTTTCCATTACGAGCCTCGACCCTTGGTTCCTGCCCGGCGAGGAGGCGTGCTCCATCTCATACACGCTGGAAGGCATCAAGGACCGCGCCAAGTTGCTCGATTTCGATGTCTATGCGAGCAACTACTGCAAGGCCACGGCGACGGTGAAGGGCGATTTCGTCAACTACGCATACGCCGGCACTCCGGATGTCCCCATCCGCCAGAAGACCGTCGACGCCGACGCGCCAGAGCGCGGAAGCAGCGGCATCGGCGACTGGAACGGCGAGAGCGAGGCGGCCAGCGGCGTACTGGCCGTACGGCCGGACAAGACGCGCTACATCAACGCGGCATCGTCGCCCTATACGGTGGTCTTGCGGTACGCCAAAGACGATTCCCATAAGACCGCCTTCGTGAATCTGCATTCGTTCTGGCCGCGCTGGTCCGGCACGGGCGGCGCCCGCGCGGTGGTTGCCGATTCCTTGAAGATCAAATGGACGGCCAAGAATTGTCCCGGCGGCCTGCAGGGGCAAATCCAGGTGTTCGACAAAGATGGCATGGTCTGGCGCCAGTTTTTGCCCGCTTCCAAGACCGGAAACGGAGATCAGGTATACGACTGGACCGACGGGACCGCCATGGTCGCCGAGGACAAGATGCCGTACCGCGTTCAGGTGCAATTGCACACGGACAAGGACACGGACGACGGGTTCGGGATTGCGGCGATGCATACCGAGGTGCGGCTCTTCACGCACCCGCAGATCGGAACCTTCGATCCGGACCACGAGCAGGAGCCACAGGTGCTGGAGTTCGCGTTGGCGCCCTATTACGCCGGGCCGGACCCGCCGGAGGATTCGGCAAAGGGGAGGAAGTTGCGCCTGGCGCGCGCCGGCTATCATCCCGGTCCGGTGGCTGACGGGGAAAGCCAATCCGCCTACATTCGAGCGGTTAGCGAGTTTCAACGCGACCACGCCAAGCCGGGCGTTGATCCCGCCGAACGTCTGAAAGCCGACGGCACGATTGACGCGCTCACCAAGACGGCCGTGGCGGCACAGGCGCCGGGCCGGCGGGCTCTGTTCGCCGATGTGGACCGCAGCGATTTGACCGCGGACGGAGACATCCAGAGCGCGCTGAACGACCAGGCCACTCAGACGATCTTGTGGGTAGATGACCGGCACAGCTACACCAAGACCGAAGCCTCGTCGGCGCCATACCTGCTTCCCAACATGGGCCTGGAGAATTGTCACGGGCCCATGGACGCGGATGGCGATATCAAGCAGGCCAAGGACAGGAAAGCAACCTGCCGTCCATGGATTCCGGTGGAGGTCAGCGTGCCGGTGATGCGCAGCGGGGATACACTGACCGGAGTCACAGTCCCCGCGATAAACGATGCGTCCCGCGCAGCCACCGGGCCGATTCGCATTGACTGGACCTTTCGCGATCTTGCAGTGGAAGACAAGATCGACACGGCTCAGTACCAGGCATCGCGCGGGCGTCCTCAGAAATTCCTGACCGATACCTTTGCGGGCATCAAGGGCGCGCACAACGGCAAGGACGCCTGGAACTGCACGCACGCTTTGGGAGGGATTCGCGGCGCGGATTACTATCAAGCGCCGTTCGGAGCCAACGACGACAGTCTCATGCCGTGGAAGGCGCTTCCGGACTCCGGCGTGAGCGCGGTATGCTCCGTCGCGCACGACGATCTGGGCCAGGATGCGGCACAAGTCTTCGACCCGTATCTCGGCAAAGCCGGCATTTACTTTCATCCGTCGATCATCGCCGGCGATGGATATCAGTTCCGCGCGCAGGTAAGCTTCCGCGATCTGCCGTCCGGGTCCACGCATCCCAACTGGAAAGTGTTGCGCGACCGCTACGATGCGACCAAACTCGCGCAAGCGCACTCGGCGCCGCTGCGACGCTCGTGCAGCTCCCGTGGCTGCTCTGGACCCATTAGGCGACGCCTCACGTCTCACCGCCGCTCGAGGGCGCATACGGCTCGTATCTCGGCTGGTTCGCCGCTGGCGTGCGCCATGGTGGCCCGAGCTTCGTGCTCGCCACGATGCGAGTGAATGGCGCCGAGTGCTGGCTGCTGCTCCAGGATCGGCTCGCGTCTGGTTTTCCTGTGCCGGTGCATCAACTCACACTCGCGATCGCACTCGGCGCGATGGCCGTGGGCGCCTGGTCGTTCGCGCGGCGTGCACCCGTGACGATCGTCTTTCTCGCGCTCTATCTGGGCGTCGTGCTCGTGTTTCCATACACGCCCTGGAGATACGTGTGGGCGGTGTGGCCGCTCATCGCACTCCTCGTCATGGAAGGAGTGCGTGCGTCGTGGAGCCTCGCGCGAAGGTGGCGAGTTGCGGTCGCGATCGGCGCTGCCTTGCTCGCGCTCGCCTTTCTGCGCACAGAGCTTCACGCGTACGCCATGCGCGCCTGGCGCGTGCCGGCTCGTCAGGCCAGCGCGCAGATCGCACCCGTGGTCGCGTGGGTGCGCGCGCACACCGATGAGCATGACGTCGTGCTGAGTGAAGGAGAGCAGGTGGTCGCGCTTTATTTTTTT
>JADGNT010000471.1 GCA_017883345.1 Candidatus Solibacter sp.
CTCCACCGCCCTCCGTCGTCGCCCGAAATCCGCTCACCCCAGCCGTACCATGGAATCAGGAGGGCTCACCCTCTCACGGTGGCAAGACTGGTAAGTTGAGACAAATTTGTCTCAACTTTTCCGGACTCTGCCGATTAACTTCTTTATTATCAACAAATCGTGCCAGCCAAGTGAGACACGTATGTCTCACGTCGGGCATTGGAGTCGCTATGGACGCACCGCAAATCCCCATCGATCCAGGCGTAGACCTCGGCCGCCTCCTCGGCCAACGCCGCGCCTTTGCCGCTGTCGGCGGACGCTGTTCCGCCGCCCACGCTCAACTCCTCCGCCGCATTCGCGACGAAAAGCTCTATCGGGCCGTCGCCCCATCCTGGCGGAGGTTCTGCGGCACCCACCTCGCCATCAGCTGCCGCCACGCCGATCGCCTCATCGCTCTCCTCAACCGCTTCGGCCCCACCTATTTCGAAATCTCCCAACTCGTCGGCCTCTCGCCCAGGCAGTATCTCGCCATCCAACCCGTCCTCCACGAACACAGCGTCCTCGTCAACGGCGAAGCCATCAGCCTCATCCCCGAGAACGCGCCGAAGGTCCTCGAAGCCGTCGGTCAGCTCCTCCGCGAAACCCGCCGCACCAAGCCCCGCGAACCCGCTCCCGAGACCGTGCGTGCCCGCGCCGCCGATCTCACCCGCCGCGGCCGCATCATCGCCAACCAGCTCGTCGCTCTTTACAATTCCTCCCGCTCCGAGCGCGACCGCGAATTCATTCTCGAATCCGCCACCGAACTGCGCCTCATCCTCATGCAACCCTGGGACTGACAAGACTGGCATGGATTTCCGGCGCAGTTTGCCGGAAATTCGCTGCCAGTCCTGTCTGTCCCCGCCTTCCCCGCCCGCCGCGCGCGCCCTCGCGCATGAGGGTGCTTATCCGTTTTGGGGGACGTGGGCCGAAATACGCCGCAAACCCGGGACTGACATGAATTTTCGGCGCAGTTTGCCGGAAATTCGCTGTCTGTCCCAGGGTTTGCCCCGCGGGATACGCTCGCGCGTTCGTCGTGTCCCCAAAACGGTTAAGCGCCCCCGCGCATGGCCCCACCCCAGCGCCACATGTTATAAGAGAGATTGGCATCTGGAATCGCTGGGCTTTTCCCTTAATTTCGGCTGGCGCGCCGGAACTCACCGAGAGTCTCTCCTACCAGGTCGTAGTGCGAGCTTCCTGGCGTGCAGCCACGGGTTTGGAGCAGATCATGGAACAAACGGCAGATATCGCACTCATCGGTCTGGCAGTCATGGGCCAGAACCTGATTATGAATATGAACGACCACGGATACACGGTGGTCGCGTACAACCGGACGACCTCCAAGGTCGATGATTTTCTGAACGACGCCGCCAAGGGCCGGACCACCATCCTGGGCGCTCACTCGATCGAAGAGATGGTGAAGCTGCTGAAGCGGCCGCGCAAGATCATGCTGATGGTCAAGGCGGGCAAACCGGTGGACGAGTTCATCGAGCACTTGCTGCCGCTGCTGGAGCCGGGCGATCTGATCATCGACGGCGGGAATTCGCACTTTCCGGACACCATCCGGCGCACCCAATACCTGGAGAGCAAGGGCCTGATGTTCATCGGCACGGGCGTGTCGGGCGGCGAGGAAGGCGCGCGCTTCGGCCCCTCGATGATGCCGGGCGGCAGCGTGGCGGCATGGCCGCTGGTGAAGGACATTTTCCAGGCGATCTGCGCCAAGACTCCGGAAGGCGAAGCCTGCGCCGAGTGGGTGGGCAGCGATGGCGCCGGGCACTTCGTGAAGATGACGCACAACGGCATCGAGTACGGCGACATGCAGTTGATCTGCGAGGCGTACCAGCTCATGAAAGAAGCGGTGGGGCTGAGCAACGAAGAGATGCACGATGTCTTGACCGAGTGGAACAAGGGCGAACTGGACAGCTACCTGATCGAAATCACGCGCGACATTCTGGGCTTCAAGGATCCGGCCACGGGCGAGCAGGTGGTGGACAAGATTCTGGACACCGCCGGGCAGAAGGGTACGGGCAAATGGACCAGCCAGAGTTCGCTGGACCTGGGGATTCCGGTGACGCTGATCGGCGAGGCCGTGTATGCGCGCTGCCTGAGCGCGATGAAGGAAGAGCGGGTGGCGGCGAGCAAGATTCTCTCGGGGCCGAAGTTCCAGTTCACGGGCGACAAGAAGGCGTTTGTGGAAGACATCCGGCAGGCGCTGCTGGCTTCGAAAATCATCAGCTACGCGCAGGGGTTCATGATGCTGCGCGAGGCGGCGAAGGAATACAAGTGGGATCTGCACTACGGCGAAATCGCCATGATGTGGCGCGCCGGCTGCATCATCCGCAGCGCGTTCCTGGGCAAGATCAAGGCTGCGTTTGCGACCAAACCGGATCTCAGCAACCTGTTGCTGGATGGGTATTTCACGGACGTGATCGAGCGATGCCAGCCTTCCTGGCGGCGCGTCGTGGCCAAGGCGGTGGAGGCGGGAGTCCCGGTGCCGGCCTTCATGACGGCGCTGGCGTTCTTCGACGGCTATCGCAGCGCGCGGCTGCCGGCGAACCTGCTACAGGCGCAGCGCGATTACTTCGGCGCGCACACCTACGAGCGCGTGGACCAGCCGCGCGGCAAGTTCTTCCACACCAACTGGACGGGCAAGGGCGGCAACGTTTCGGCCGGAACGTACACGGTATGAGCTCAGTGGGGCAGCCAATCCTGGCTGCCGCCGGCTTTCAGCCGGCGCCTGGACACGCTGGAAAGCGTGTCCGCAGGCAAGATTGCCTGCCCCACACCTAAGGAGAACCGTTTGAGCGCAGAAATTACGCAACTCGCATCCAGGATCCGCCTGCTGTTGATGGACGTGGATGGCGTCCTCACCGACGGGAAGCTTTACAACGTGCCCGGGCCCGACGGCAAGATGGCGGAGACCAAGGGCTTCGATTCGCAGGACGGCATCGGGCTGCAATGGCTGGCGCGCGCGGGGATCGCCACGGGACTGATCAGCGGGCGCGTTTCCCCGGCCACGGTGGAACGCGCCGCGCAGTGCAAGTTCAAGTACGTCTACCAGGGACACACGGAGAAGATTCCGATTCTGGAGGAGATTCTGGCGGACGCCAAACTCGCGTCCGAAGAGGTGGCTTACATCGGCGACGATTTCACCGACGTGGTGGTGATGCGCCGCGTGGGCCTGGCGATCGCGACCGCCAACGCGCGGCCGGAGATGTTGCCGATCGCGCACTACATCACGCAGGCGCCCGGTGGTCGGGGAGCAGTGCGGGAAGTGGTGGAACTGCTGCTGAAAGCGCAGGGCAAGTGGGACGGGATTTTGAAACATTACGAGATTTGTCTGGAGAAATGAATCGATGAGCACTGGCCTGAATATTCGTCAAGACGGCGCGCTGGATTTCCTATCGCTGGGCGCGCTGGTGCATCGCCTGGACCCCGGGATCATCCCGTTCCGCAAGGCGACCGAATGCAAGATCCACGTGAGCGGCGGCGAATTCAATTGCGCCGCCAACCTGGCCGATTGTTTCGGCTTGAACACGGGCGTGGCGAGCGCGATGGTGGATTACCCGATCGGTGCGCTGATTGCCGAGCGCGTGCGCGCCATGGGCGTGAAGCCGTTTTACAAGCAGTTCAAACACAATGGCGTGAACGGTCCGAACATGGCCGCGGTGTACAGCGACCAAGGATTGGGCGTGCGCGCGCCAATCGTGTTCTACAACCGCTCGAACGAAGCGGCGGCGCAGTTGAAGCCGGGCGATTTCGATTGGAAGGCGATTTTCGCGGACGGCGTGCGCTGGTTCCACTCCGGCGGCATCTTCGCGGCGCTCTCGCCGACCACGGCGGAAGTGATCGTCGAGGCCATGCAGGCGGCGAAAGCGGCCGGGGCGGTGACCTCGTTCGATTTGAACTATCGCGCCAAGTTGTGGAACATTTCGGGCGGCGAAGAGCGCGCCGTGGCGGTGCTGGACCGCATCGTGAAGAACGTGGATGTCCTGGTGGGCAACGAGGAAGATCTGCAAAAGGGCCTCGGTATTCCCGGACCGGAAGTAGCGGCGAAATCGAAGCTGGACCCGAGCGCGTTCTTTGGCATGATCGATACCGTGGTGAAGAAGCATCCGCACGTGAAGATCGTGGCCACGACGCTGCGGGAGGTGCACTCCACCAACCGGCATAGCTGGGGCGCGGTGGCGTGGATTAACGGCCAGACGTACATGTCGCCGACGGCGGCGTTGGACGTGCACGATCGGGTTGGCGGCGGCGATGGATATGCGTCGGGCTTCTTCTACGGCTTGCTGACGGGCGAATCGCCGGAGGAAGCGGTCAAGCTGGGCTGGGCGCACGGCGCGCTGCTCACCACGTTTCCGGGCGACACCACGATGGCGACGGTGGACCAGGTGCGCGCGTTCGCCCAGGGCGGATCGGCGCGCATTCAGCGGTAGCAGGGGACAGACGAGACTGACATGAATTTCCGGCGCATTTTGCCGGAAATTCGCTGTCAGTCCCGTCTGTCCCCGGGTTCCCCCAGGTCCCAGGTCTGTCCCCTCCACAGGCTACACTTTACACATAGCCTGCATGCACTCCGCCCACGACATCCCAGCCACCCGGCCCCACCGCGCGCGGCGGCCGGGGTGGAAAATCGTCTGGTTCCGGCTGGCGGCCTTTTTCGCGGTGATGGGGCCCGGGTTCATCACGGCCAATGTCGATAACGATCCCGGGGGCATCCTCACCTACTCCCAGGCCGGCGCCAAGTTCGGCTATTCCCTGCTCTGGACGCTGATCCCCACGACCGTCGCGCTGATTGTGGTGCAGGAGATGGCGGCGCGCATGGGGGCGGTGAC
>JADGNT010000472.1 GCA_017883345.1 Candidatus Solibacter sp.
GAGCGAGTATCGCGTGCTGCGCCGGTTCACGGGTTTCACCCTGCTGGAGGTACGCATCGGGACGGGCCGCACGCACCAGATCCGGGTCCATCTGGCGAGCATCAAGCATCCGGTGGTGGGGGATACGCTCTACGGGGCGGCCGCGCAGCCGGACCTGGGGCGCTACTTCCTGCACGCGCACCGCATCGAGTTTCGGCAGCCGACGACGGGGGATCCGATTGTCGTGGTGTCCCCGCTGGCGCCGGAACTGGAGGCGTGGCTGCGAAGGTTGTAGGAAGAAGGGGGGCGGGCGGGGCGGGCGGGCGATTGCGTGCCTCCATCGGCGGACGTATACTCGTGTTCGAAGGAAGTCGCGAAAGGAGTGAAGCTATGCTCATCGTCGGTAAACCCCCGGTAGCCCTGGTTGCTGTGGCGATGTCTCTGCTGTGTGCCTGCGGTGGCGGACGGCATGAGGCAACGGAGGCATATGTTCTGGTGGTCGCCAACACAAAAATTGCGTACTGGCAGGAGGCCGCTGAGGGCTTGCAGGCCGCGGGCCGCGACCTGGGGGTCAAGGTGGAAATGGTGGGACCGGAGACGTACGATCCGAAAGCCGAGAAGGAGGAATTCCTGGCGGTGGTTCACCGGCAAATCCCGCCTGCCGGCATCCTCGTGTCGGCCGCGGATCCGGAACTGATGCGGGAAGCCATCGACTCGGCGGCCGCCGCCGGCATCCCCGTGGTTACGATCGATTCGGACTCCCCCAAGAGCAAGCGTTTGACCTTCATCGGCACGAACAACTACACGGCGGGTCAAATGAGTGGGGAGATTCTCGCCAAGGAACTTAACGGGAAGGGCAGCGTGGTTCTCTTCAGCATCCCGGGCCAGGAGAATCTCAATGAGCGTGTGGAAGGTTTGAAGCGAGTTCTTGCGCGTAACCCCGGCATCAAGATCCTGCAGGTCATCAATATCGCTGGCGATCCCACTAAAGCCTTTGACGGCACACAGGGCCTCATCGCGAAAGGGAAAACCCTTCCGGACGCTTTTGTGTGCCTTGAAGCCTTGTCTTGCGCCGAAGTGGCCGACGTGCTGGACCGCGCCGGAATCAAGGACAAAACGATCGTCGCCATGGACACGCAGGAGGGAACGCTCAACTGGATGCGCAAAGGCATGATTCGGGCCACCATCGCCCAGAAGCCTTACACGATGACGTATTTCGGGACGCGCGTGCTCGACGATTTCCACCACGCCAAACCGAGTGGAAATGCGAGCTCGGCGCAGGGCACCCGTTCCCCCGTACCGGTCTTCATGGACACGGGCGCTACCTTGGTCGACAAATCGAACATGGCCGCGTTCACCGTGGCGCCTCCGCCGGCGCGCTGAAGCGGCATTTATCCCGCCGGCTCCGGTTCGACCGCGATTGGCCCGAAAACGGGAGGGCCAAGTCCGGCTGTGGACGATTGTACGCACCGCCGGTGGCCCACTTCCAATAGAAACAATCGATCAGTCCGATTCAGATGTCGATTGGTCCGTCCGCCCGCGAATCAGGCGAATGCCGTGATTGTAGGGAATCGCAGGACTTGCAGGATCGCGTCGCCCGGTATAGCGGGAGCCTGATGCGCGATCCAAACTTACGCATCCTTCACATAGAAATTATCTATTGGCATCTTCCGCGGGGAAAGATTAGATTGAACCTAGTCACCCGTCACGGACGCCCGCCCCGTATGCGCGCTCCCGAAGTTCCCAAGGTCCATCGCCAGTTTTGAATTTCACAAAAGTGTAAAGGGGAGAGTTACATGCGGAAGACTTGCATCACCGTATTGATCGCCGGAGCCTCCATGCTGATCGGCGTCGCAGCCGCACAGCCGCCATCTACGAATACAGAGCAGGCGCCGGCCCAAACACCCGCCGCCCAAATACCCGCCGCGCAAGCGCCCGCTCCGCCGCCGCCAAAGTCCGCGCTCACGCAGGGAGGCATAGATTTCAGCTTCATGTTCGATGGCTACGTGGACGGGAGCTTCAACCATCCCAATTCCGGATTCAACCAACTCCGGAACTTCGATTTCCGCGCCGACACCGCGCACGTCAACATGGGGATGATCACCATGGACCGCGCTCCCGCCCCGGTAGGCTTTCACTTGGATGTGGGATTCGGCGAGACATTCGACGCGATCCACTCCACCGACCGCGCGCCGGAAGCCTTCAAGTACTTCAAGCAAGCCTACGTCAGCTTCAAGCCGAAATCCTGGCACGGCGTGGAGATCGATGCCGGAGAATTCGTCACCTCCGCCGGCGCCGAGGTGATCGAGACCAATCAGAACTGGAACTACTCGCGCTCGCTGCTGTTTGCGTGGGCCATCCCTTATTACCACTTCGGCGTGCGCGCCTCCGTCCCCATCGGCCCGCACTTCACGGGCGGCGTGCAAGTCGTGCAGGGCTGGAATAACATTTACGACAACAACAGCGGCAAGACCGTAGGCATCAACGGCGCCTACGCCTGGAAGAGGGTGACCTGGTCCCACAACTATTACGTCGGACCCGAAAAGACGCACACCAATACCGGCCTTCGCCAACTGTACGACACCACGGTCCTGGTCAACGCCAACGACAAGTTCAGTTACTATGTCAACTTCGATTACGGGCGCGACAAGAACATCGGTCAGGGTGCGGCGCAATGGGCCGGTATCGCCGGCGCGGCGCGCTATGCCTTGACCAAGAAGTTCGCGGTTGCCGGACGCCTGGAATGGTTTGACGATCCGGACGGCTTCTCCACCGGCACGGCGCAGAGGGTAAAGGAAGCGACTTTCACCGGCGAATACAAGATGAGTAGCTGGCTGATGAGCCGGCTTGAGTTCCGCGACGACCTGTCCAACCAGCCTTACTTCCAGAAGAACGCCGGCACCGCCAAGAGCCAGCCCACGATCCTGCTCGGTGTGGTGGCCTTTGTCGGCCCCAAGAAATAGGAGTTCACCAATGACGAGAATGTCTCTGATCCAAAAGGCCGCCCGCTTGCGAGTCCGTCTGAAGGATCCGGAATGGCGGCGGTTCGGAACGCTGCTGCTCACCGGGAAACTGACGGCCGTGGGACTGCTGCTCCTGACAGCCCTCGTCCTGGACCCGGGCCTGCTGGGGATGCGCACCTTTGCCGCGGACCCGGTTCTCAAGGGCAACGACATTGTGAACCCGCTCAACACGGTCTGGACGCTGATTGCGGCGTTCCTGGTGTTCGGCATGCAGGTCGGTTTCACCATGCTCGAAGCCGGCTTCTGCCGGTCGAAAGAAACCGTCAACGTTCTGATGGAGTGCATCGTCGATACGTGCCTCTGCGGCATTCTCTTCTACGCGTTCGGCTTTGCCTTCATGTTCAGTCACGGAAACGGCTTCATCGGGCTGAACTGGTTCTTCCTGAACGGCGCGCCGGCGACGTATGAAACCACCGGCGTGGCCTTCCTGGCGTTCTGGCTCTTCCAGTTTGCATTCGCCGATACCTGCTCCACCATCACCTCGGGGGCGATGATCGGCCGCACCGGCTTCGTCGGCGATCTGCTCTATAGCGTGGCGGTCTCGGGCTTCATCTATCCGATCGTCGGCCACTGGGCCTGGGGACCGGACGGGTTCCTGGCGACCATGGGCAGCGCCGGCAACTTCCTGCCATGGGTGGGTACCAGTTTCCATGATTTCGCGGGATCCACGGTGGTCCATACCATCGGCGGCTTCATTGCGCTGGCCGGCGCGATGGTCCTCGGCCCCCGTCTGGGACGCCGGTTCAAGCGCGACGGCGGCGGACCGATGTTGCCGCACGATCTGACCATCGCGGCCTGCGGCGGTCTGCTCCTGTGGTTCGGCTGGTACGGTTTCAATCCGGGCAGCACGCTTTCCGCCATGGACTTCGAAGGCATCGGCCGCGTGGCTGCCAACACCACGCTCGCCGCCTGCGCCGCGGGTCTCACCGCGATGGCCGTCGCGTACAGCCTGAACAAGAACTGGGACATCAGCTTCACCGTCAACGGCTTCCTCGCCGGACTGGTGGCGATCACCTGCCCGTGCTACTGGGTCAGCCCCACCGGCGCGATTCTGCTCGGCGGCGTCGCCGGCGTGATCGTCGTCGGCGGCGTCGAACTGCTCGAGTACCTGCGCATCGACGATCCCATCGGCGCCGTGCCAGTGCATGGGATTTGCGGTATCTGGGGCACCATCTCCCTGGGACTCTTCGCCTGCGGAAAGTACGGCTCCACCGGACCGCTGGCCGCCGATAACTCCGCGCCGTTGAAGGGACTTTTCTACGGCGGCGGAACGCAGGTGCTGGTCGCACAGTCGATCGGCAGCGCGATCGTCACCGTCTCCACCTTTGCCGCCGCCTTCGCGGTGATGAAGGCCGTCCACGCGATGGGTCTGCTGCGCGTCTCCCAGGACGGCGAGGCGCTCGGTCTCGACCTGCACGAACACGGCATCTCGGCCTATCCGGAGTACGTCATTTCCGCCTTGGGCAAGCCGTCCGCGGTGGTTCTGCATGCAACCGGAAGGCTGAGTCACGAAGCGCCCGCGCAAATGCCAGCCATCGAGCCCACCACCTAAAGCGCAACGCAAGAATGACTGCGCAGTCGCCGCCGTGGCGCACGCACTCCCGCGTGCTGCGTCGAGTCTGCACTCGACGCCTCTCCGCCCTGGGGCAGCGGGCGTCGGCAAGAGTGCCGACGCTGCACGCACGAGTGCGTGCCTGGAGTTTCTACATTTTGCTGGTAACTTTCATGGGCATCAGTCCCGGAGGGGCGCGAGAAAGTAGCCCATGGCGCGAGCCATGGGAACAAACGCGTACGGCAAGGAGCCCCGGAGGGGCGAAAGAACCCTTTCACGGGGAT
>JADGNT010000473.1 GCA_017883345.1 Candidatus Solibacter sp.
GTTTCAGGCGATGAGATGAAGCTCACCGGCGAAGTGGTGGGGATGGATCGCACCTTTGAAATGACAGCCAAGCGGGCCAAGTAAAAGGTAAACCAGGGGACCGGTAGACCGAATTGCTCCATAATAGGTGGCATGGCCAGAGTCACTGAACTGCTTGTGAACGGCGGGCGGCGGCGGATCGATGTGGATCCGGACCGCACACTCCTCAGCGTCCTACGGGACGATCTGGATCTTACCGGCGCGAAATTCGGCTGCGGCGAAGGACAATGCGCGGCGTGCACCGTGCTGGTGGAAGGCGTGGCCACGAAATCGTGTCTCACCAAGGTGGGCGCGGTGGAGGGCAAGCGCATCGTCACCATCGAAGGCCTGGCGCCGGAAGGCAAGCTGCATCCGGTGCAGCAAGCCTTTCTGGATGCCGACGCGATGCAGTGCGGCTACTGCACCCCGGGGATGATCCTGGGCGCGGTGTCGCTGTTGGGGCGCAATCCGAATCCGAGCGAGGCGGAAATCGTCAGCGGCATGAACGGGCACATCTGCCGGTGCGGGACGTACCCGCGGGTGGTGCGCGCAATTCACGCGGCGGCCGGGAAAGGAGGCCGGGCATGAAGCGGCGCGATTTCTTCGCGGTATTGGGCGGCGGCATCGTGGTGCTGCTGGATGTGCTACAGGATGACGAGATCTACGCGCAGGAGACCGGTAGCGCGCGGCGCGGCGGCGGAGCGGTCCCGGTGCAGATCGGCGCCTGGCTGCACATCGGCGAGACGGGCGTGGTCACGGTCTACACGGGCAAGGTGGAGGTGGGCCAGAACGCGCGCACGTCGCTGACCCAGGCGGTGGTGGAGGAGCTGCACGTGCCACCCGCGTCGGTAGAGATGGTGATGGGCGACACCGACCTCACGCCGTTCGACATGGGGACGTTCGGCAGCATGACCACGCCGCGCATGTGGCCGCAGATCCGGCGCGCGGCGGCGGCGGCGCGCGAGATGCTGCTCGATCTGGCGGCGCGGAAGTGGAGCGTGGATCGGGCCACGCTGGCTATCGCGGACGGCAAGGTATCGGCGGGCGGACGCTCGGCGGAGTTCGGCGAACTGGCGCGCGGCGAGAAGTGGACGCGCACCATTCCAGCCAGCGTGCCGCTGGCGGAAGCCACGGAATGGAAGGTGGCCGGGAAATCGCTGCCCAAGGTCAACGGGCGCGCGATCGTCACCGGCGCGCACAAGTACTCGTACGACCTCAAGCGGCCGGGCATGCTGCACGCCAAAGTGCTCTACCCGCCGCAATTCGGCGCCACGCTGATCTCGCTGGACGCTTCGGCGGCGGAAGCCATGCCGGGGGTGAAGGTGGTGCACGAGGGCAACTTCGTGGCGGTGGCCGCGCCGGATCCGGAAACTGCCGCCAAAGCGGCAGGCGTGTTGAAGGCCCAGTGGAAGACGGTCACGGCCGAGGCCGATAGTCACAGCGTATTCCAGTATTTCAAACAGACGGCGCAGGGCGGCGCCGCGGCGAACGCCAACCTGACGCCCTACACCATCGCGTACATCGCGCACGTTCCGCTGGAGCCGCGCGCCGCGCTGGCGGAGTGGGAAGGCGACAAGGTCACGGTATGGACCGGCTCGCAACGGCCGTTTGGCGTGCGCAGCGAACTGGCGCAGGCGTTCGGCATCCCTGAAGAGAAGGCGCGCGTGATCGTGCCGGATACCGGGTCTGGCTACGGCGGCAAGCATAATGGCGACGCGGCGCTGGAGGCGGCGCGCATCGCCAAGGCGGTGGGCAAGCCGGTGAAGCGCAACTGGACGCGCGAGGAGGAGATGACGTGGGCGTACTTCCGCCCGGGCGGGCTCATTGAGGTGGCCGGCAAGGTGGCGCCGGACGGCGCCATCACCGAGTGGGAGTTCCACAATTACAACTCGGGCGGCTCGGGGCTGCAATCGCCCTACAGCATTCCGGGGAAGAAGGAGCAGTTCCACCAGTCGAAATCGCCGCTGCGGCAGGGGTCGTATCGCGGCCTCGCGGCGACGGCCAACCACTTCGTGCGCGAATCGTACATGGATGAGCTGGCGGAATCGGTGAAGCTCGATCCGCTCGCGTTCCGCCTGAAGAATGCCAAGGACGAGCGCCTGCGCAACGTGATTGTGGCGGCGGCGGATAAGTTCGGCTGGAAGGCGCGCCAGAAAACGGCGGGCCGCGGCTTCGGCATCGCGGCGGGCTTCGAAAAGGGCGGCTACGTGGCCACCTGCGCGGAGGTCAGCGTGGACCCCAAGAGCGGCGCGGTGAAGGTGCTGCGCGCCGTGGTGGCGTTCGAGTGCGGCGCGGTGGTGAATCCCGAGCACCTGCGCAATCAGGTGGAGGGCGCGATCGTGATGGGCCTCGGCGGGGCGCTGTTCGAGGAGATTCAGTTCGGCGAAGGCAAGATCGCCAACAACCGGCTGTCGAAATACCGGGTGCCGCGGTTTGCCGACACACCCGTGATCGAGAGCGTGCTGCTGGATCGCAAGGACCTGGTGTCGGCGGGGGCGGGCGAGACTCCCATCGTGGGAATCGCGCCGGCCATCGGCAATGCGATCTTCGATGCCAATGGAACCCGGATTCGGAGATTGCCGTTGATGGCGTAGTGGGGCACTATAGAGGAGATGCTCCGACTTGCGTTATCGATCACACTGATCTCCTCGGCCTTCGCGGCGGCGCCCGCGTTGATGCCGCTGCCCGTCACGCTGCGGCCCGCCACGGGCAAGCTTACCCTGGACGCCACGTTCAAGGCGGCGCTGGTAAGCGCGCCGGACGCGCGATTAGACGCTGCCATCGGACGCTTCGTGGTGCGTCTCTCCCGGCAGACGGGCATCCCCATGCTCGGGCTCAAGGACGCCACACCCAAACTGCGTGTCGCGTGCGCGGCCGCGGGCAACGACTACCCGACGCTCGGCGAGGACGAATCCTACACGCTGGACGTGACCAGCGACGGCGCCCTGCTCAAGGCGCCAACTCGTGCGGGCGCGCTGCACGGCCTGGAGACGTTCGGCCAACTCGTCACTTTGGCCCAGGACGGCTTCGAGGTCCCGGCGGTCCACATCGAGGACAACCCGCGCTTTCCCTGGCGCGGGCTGATGTTGGATTCGGCGCGCCATTGGATGCCGCTCGAAGTGGTGAAGCGCAATCTGGACGCCATGGCGGCCGTCAAGCTCAACGTATTTCACTGGCACCTCTCCGAGGACCAGGGTTTCCGCGTGGAGAGCAAGCGTTTCCCCAAATTGCAGCAGGAGGGCTCCGACGGGCTGTTCTACACGCAGGACGAGATCTCTGGCGTGGTGGCCTACGCGCGCGACCGCGGCATCCGCGTGGTGCCGGAATTCGACATCCCCGGCCATACCACGGCATGGCTGGTGGGGTATCCGGAACTGGGGACCATCCCGGGGCCGTATGAGATCGGGCGCAAGTGGGGCGTGTATGAGAACGCGCTCGACCCGAGCCGCGAAGAGACCTACGCGTTCCTCGACGCCTTTTTCGAGGAGATGACGGCGCTCTTCCCGGACCCGTATTTCCACATCGGCGGCGATGAAGTGGTGGCCAGGCAGTGGAACGCGTCGGCGCGCGTGCAGGCGTTTGCCAAACAGAACAACCTGAAGGACGCGCACGCCATCCAGGCCTATTTCAACCAGCGCGTGCAAAAGCTCTTGCAGAAGCGCGGCAAGATCCTGATCGGCTGGGACGAGGTGCTGCATCCGGACCTGCCACGGGACATCGTGGTGCAATCCTGGCGCGGGCAGAAGTCGCTGGCCGAGGCGGCCACCCAGGGCTATCGCGGCATTCTCTCGTGGGGCTACTACCTGGATCATCTGAGTCCGGCGGCGTTTCACTACGGCGTGGACCCAATGTCGGGCGATGCCGACAAGCTGGCGCCGGAAGAGAAATCGCGCATTCTGGGCGGCGAGATGTGCATGTGGTCGGAGTACACGACGGCGGAAATGGTGGATTCGCGGATCTGGCCGCGAGCGGCGGCGATTGCCGAGCGCCTCTGGTCGCCGGCGGCCACCAGGGATGTGGATTCGATGTACGCGCGCATGGAGTCGGTAAGCCGTTTGCTAGAGTGGACCGGCGTGCAGCACCGCGCCAACTACGCGCCCATGCTGGAGCGCATGATGGGGGGCCGTCCGGCGGAGCCGCTGCGCGTGCTGGCGGATGCAGTGGAAGGACTGGGCCTGGGTCCGCGGGCCCGCGCCGGGAAATATACCAGCCTGACGCCGATGAACCGGCTGGCGGATGCCGCGCGGCCGGAGAGCGAAAGCGTGCGCGCGATGGAAACGGCGGCGGCCAAAGTGGCGGCGGACCCCAAGGGCAGCCCCGCCGAGGCGGCGCTGCTGCGGCGTGAATTCGCCCGCTGGGCGGCCAACGATGCGCGCTTCCGGGAACTGGCGGCGGAGAGCGGCCCAGGGGGCACCCCGCTGGCGGAGTTGCAGCCGCTTTCGCGCGATCTGGCGGCGCTGGGCAATGCCGGACTGAAGCTGCTGGACGCGCTGGAGAAGGGGCAGACGCCGGCGGCCGCCTTCGTCGCCGAGCAGACTAAGGAGATCACTCGCATGGAGAGGCCGGCCGCCGAAGTGAACCTGGCCGCGATACGGCCGGTAAAGGTGCTGCTGAAGGGCGGGAAGAAATAGAATTTGTGGGGCAGGCAATCCTGCCCGTGGACGCGCTTTCCAGCGCGTCCCTGGAGTTTCTACATTTTGCTGGTAACTTTCATCGGCATCAGCCCCGGAGGGGCGCGAGAAAGTAGCCCATGGCGCGAGCCATGGGAACAAACGCGTACGGCAAGGAGCCCCGGAGGGGCGAAAGAACCCTTT
>JADGNT010000474.1 GCA_017883345.1 Candidatus Solibacter sp.
TTCTTCAGTCACAGCCTTGGACGACGGATGCCAGAAGCAGGTATTTCGAAATCGTCTTTTCCGTATTCCTCTGCTTCTTGCTCGGTGAGATCGAATGTGTCATGTCCGTGCCGCTCTGGGAGCAGATTCGATTCACTCAATAATGATGCCGATTGCCACAGGAGTTGAAGTCCGTCAAGGTCATCCGGATGCTTTGCGACGATCTTGGCGGCTTGCACCACAATAGTAATACCTTGCCTCAACCGATGCACCTCAGAAGCAAGGCCCGCGAGCTTCTGAAAGTCGTCATCGCGCAGTAGACGGAAGGTTCTTGATTTCACCTGCAACGTTGCCACGCATCCGCTTGCGATCGATTCAAGTGCGGCGCTACCCGCAACGCGGAATTGCTCAAAGGATCGCCACTCCGGTCCCGCAACGAGATCTGGGGACCAATTGGAGATGGCGGTGGTGCTGGAAAGGATCTGTGCCATTTGGTAGTAAACCTACAAAATAGTATAAAGCATACCCAACGGAAACACAACGAAAAACGTTGGATATGGGCATTGAATTCGGCGACATTCGGTACAACTACTGATTCTCAAGATAAAGTCATGAAGCGTGACTCTTCGTTCCTCTTGCGGCGTGGATAGGATACTACTTCGCCGGCGTCTTCAGCAAGTCCCGCGCCTTTGCCTGATCGGCGTCCGCACCCGCCTTGTCCCCCGCTGCCCGCCTGGCCACACCCCGATTGGTGTACGCGTTGGCGTACATCGGATTCAGCTTGATCGCCTGGTCGAAATCCGCGATCGCTTGGGTGAGCTTCTTCAGGCGGTAGTAGGCGTACCCGCGCGCGTTGAAGGTCGTCGCCAGGAACGGATCCAGCTTCAGGGCCTGCGTCAGCGGTTCGATGGCCTCAGCAAAATGCTCCTCCTGGATGAGTTTGCGCCCCTGCTGAACGAACTCAGCCACCGTAGGCACCGGCTTGGCGGGCGGCGGCGCTAGAACCTTCGCTACCTTCGGCGCCGCGGCGGCCGGAGCCGCAGCCGGAGCCTTGACCGAAGTGGGCGCCGCAACCGCCGGTTGCCGGTCCGGCGTCACGGGCGTGGCCGGTGCATCCACCGGAACCGGCAACTGGACATTGCCCGTCTCCGGCGCCAGTTCCTTGGCGCGCGCCTGCTTGATCTTCTCCTCCACGTGGGACTGTGCCTGCGCCCATAGCTGCCTGGTTTCGGCGTTCTTCGGATCGAGCTTCACCGCCTGGTCCAGATCCGAAAGCGCCTCGTCCCAACGTTCCAGCAGGAAATACGCGTAGCCGCGCGCCGTCCACCCAAGCGGCGATGCCGGCGAGAGGCCGATCGCGCGGGTACGGTCCTCGATTCCCTTATCGTGCTGCCCCAGCAAATGATAAGAACCGCCGCGCGCCACGTACACTTCCGGGTTCTTGGGGTCGAGTTGCACCGCCTGCTGGCGATCTTCCAGCGATTCGGCGTACATCTTCATCCGCACGTAGACCGCGGAGCGCGCCATGTAGATGCGCGCGTCCTTGGGGTCGCGCTGCAGAGCCTCCGTGTAATCTACCACCGCGCCCTTGTCGTCGCCCAGCCGCTCGCGCACCGCGCCGCGCACGCGGCGCGCGCGCAGATCCTCCGGGTTCAGCTTCAGCGCCTGGTTGAGATCGGCAAACGCGTGGGTGAAATCGCCGATGCCGGTGGAGGCCAGTGCCCGCTCCACCCAGCACTCCTCGTGATCCGGCTTGCGCCCGATGCAGGAATCGAAATCTTCCAACGCGTCGCGATACTTGCGCTGTTCGGCGCGCGCGATACCGCGCCCCAGGTACGGTTCCGGATTGTCGAGGCGCAGCTTGATGGCCTGCGTGAAGTCCTCCTCCGCCTTCTCGAACTGCCGGACTTCGGTGTACGCCTTGCCGCGCACGGCATACACTTCGCTGCGCTCCAGCTTCAGGTTGATCGCCACAGTGTAATCGTGGATGGCGCGCTGCGGCTGTCCGGCCGCCGCAAAAAAACCACCGCGCGCCAGGTAGTTCTCCGCGCCGCCCGGCTGCGTCTCGATCGCCTGGTCGAAATCGGCCTGCGCCTTCTGGAGGTCGCCCGCGGCCTGGTAATCGCGGCCGCGCGCCCGCCACGCATCCACGTTGGAACCGTCCGCCTGGATTGCCTCGGTATAGGCGGCGATCGCCTCGGTGCGCTGCCCCGCATCGTCCGCCTTCTTGCCGCGCTCCAATGCCGCCTGCGATTTCTTCTTATCGGGCTTGGCGTCTGCCCCGCCGGCGGGAAGAAGCCAGCCCATCACGGCCAGCAGCAAGGCCAGTCGCGGAAGTTGGGAAACTGAAGTCCGCATGGAACTCTCTGTTAGCTAAGTACACTGTTCCAAAATCATCGCTCCCGACCCAGAGGGTACCCCGGTCGCGGCTCCGACTGGTGCATCGCGGCTCCCATCAGAGCCGCGCGCGTAAGCAAGCGATATCCCAATAGTGTACACTCAGATCGTAGTCGAAGTTTTCGTTGGTGCACGGGAAGCTGGTGAAAATCCAGCACAGCCCCGCTACTGTAAGCGCGGAGAATCGGCCGAACAAGCCACTGTTCCGGTGACGGAATGGGAAGGGCGGCAGATTTGATGAGGCGCAAGTCAGGAGACCGGCCAGCGAGTCGTGATCACTCGGCTCTCGAGGGAGGAGCCAGAAATGCTACGAAACGTTGCAGGCCTGCTGGCCTTTTGTTTGACTTTTTCCGCCTGCCTCTCGGCCTCCGGGATCAAAGGCAAAATCATCGACCCATCCGGAGCCCCGGTCTCCGGCGCGCAAATCGCCGCCGTCAACCGCGTCGGCGTGGTGGCGCAGACCACCGCCGCCCCCAACGGTAGTTTTCAGTTGGACGCTCCCGAAACCCCCGACACGCGGCTCGTCGTCGCCGCGCCCGGCTTCAGCACCCGCACCCTGGCGCTCGATCAGGCAGCCAGCGTGCAACTCGACATCGCCCCGCGGACGGATTCCGTGCAGGTGATCGGATCTACCATCGAAATCCCCGCCAGCCTGCAAGCATCCAGTGTGGACGCGATTCCCAGCAGCCGCGTGCGGTCAAGCAACGAGCCCTTTGCCATGGACCTGCTGCGCTACGTTCCCGGCGTGGCGTTCAATCAATCCGGCGCGCCCGGCGGCGTGACCAGCCTCTTCCTGCGCGGCGGCAATGCCAACCTGAACCTGGTGGAAATCGACGGCGTCCCGGTAATTGGATTCGGTGGCGGCTTGGGTTTTGATTTCGCTCACATCCCCAGCGAAGCGGTGGACCACATCGATGTCGTCCGCGGCGCGCAATCCGCCGTCTACGGCTCCTACGCCAACTCCGGCGTCATCGATTTCGTCACGCGCCGTCCGGAAGCCGCCCCCCAGCTCAATCTGCTGGCCGAAGGCGGCAGCCACAACGAGCGCCGCTTCGCCATCACCGGCACGGGGACCGTCGCCGGCTTCGGCCTGTTGGTCTCCACCTCGCGCTACGATAACGATGGCCTGGTGACCAACGACGATTACCGCAACGAAGACGTGCTGTTGAATCTCACCCGGCGTTTCGGCCGCCATAGCCTCTCCCTGCACGGCTACTTCGATTCCAACGAAGTCGGCCAGCCCGGCGCCTGGGGTTCCGATCCCAAGCACACCTTCAGCGGAATCGACACCGTGAGCCGCGCCAAGAACAATTTCTCCGAGTACGGCGCGCACTACGTAGCCGACCTCTCGCCCCGCGTGCGCCAGGAATTGTTCGGCAGCTTCTTCCTCTACAACAGCGGTTTCCAGAGCCAGTACGGCTTCAGCTTCGGCAAGGATCTGCGCGGCCAGGGCGAAGCCCGCACCATCGTCAGCCTATCGCGCCACGACACCGCCTCGTTCGGCGTCACCGGCGCGCACGAATCCGTGACCAACAGCTACATCACCGGCGCCGGCTTCTCCACCTTTCCAATCGGGCGCAACGAAATCGCCGTCTACGCCGAGAACCGCTATGAGGTGGCAGGCCGCCTGTTCCTCAGCGGCGGCGTGCGCGCCGAGTTCTTCCGCACGCCCTCGATTCCCGCCGACGGTTACACGCGTCCGCTCTTCCCGGCAAGCAGCATCTCGCGCGTGAATCCCAAGCTTTCGGCGGCGTATGTCGCCTCTGGCGCCCGCCTGCACGCCTCGTTCGGCATGGGCCTCCGTCCGCCCTCGGGCTTCGAACTGGCCTTCACCGACAACCCCGCGCTCAAACCGGAGCGCACGCGCAGCATCGATGCCGGCGTGGAGCGGAAGTTCGGCAATCTGCTGACGCTCGACGCCACTTACTTCTACAACCGCTACTACGACCTGATCGTCACCCTCGGCGGCTCGCTGGCTGCGTTGAGTCACTATACATCCGCCAACCTCGCCAACTCGCAGGCCCAGGGCGCGGAGTTCTCGGCGCGCCTGCGGCCGGCCCGTTGGGTGCTCGTCACCGGCTCGTACACACTGCTCGAAACCCGCATCCTTTCGCTCGATGGTTCTAGCTCCCAGGCGCCGCTGCCCTTTGCCGTGGGACAACAGTTGACGCGCCGTCCCGAGAACTCCGGGAATGTGGTGGCCACCTTCACGCGCGGACAGTTCGCCGCCGATATCTCCGGCTACTTCCGCGGCCGCACGCTCTACGAGGAGCCATACCTTGGCGCCAGCAATGGATTATTCTGGAATTCCGGATTCGCCAACGCCGGCGTCAACCTGAATTACACTCTCGGCCGGGGCGTGACCGCTTACGGCAACTTGCGCAATGCGCTCAACCGCCAATACGAGGAAGTGTTCGGATTCCCCTCGCCGAAACTAAACTTCGTCGCCGGCCT